>JBDSXU010000085.1:0-7360 GCA_039926005.1 Marmoricola sp. | reverse complement strand
ACCTGACCAAGCCGTTCCGGATGCGCGAGCTCGTCGCCCGCGTGGCCGCTCTGCTCCGCCGCGTCGAGCGCGCCCAGCAGCTGGTGCGTGAGTCGACCGAGGGGCCACGCAGTGTGCTGCAGCTCGGTGCGCTCCGGATGGACGACGGGGCCCGTCGCACCTGGCTGGACGACGAGGAGCTCCACCTGACTCCGACGGAGTTCGACCTGTTGCGTGCCCTGGCGTCCGCGCCGGGCCAGGTGCTCACCCGCGAGCGCCTTCTGGCCGACGTCTGGGGCTGGGACGGCGGCGCGGGAGCCACCCGCACTGTCGACAGCCACGTCAAGGCGTTGCGCTCCAAGATCGGTGCCGAGCGGGTCCGGACGGTGCACGGCGTGGGCTATGCCCTGGAGAGCCGATGAGCACGTCGAGCGGTCGGGAGCCACTCGGGCAGGTCACCTCGATCAAGGTGAAGCTCGGCCTGCTCGTGGCGGCGAGCGTCCTGGTGGCCGCCGTCCTGGCCACGCTGGGAGCCGGCACAGTGCCCGCCGGGCTCAGCATCCCGGTGACCGTGCTGCTCGCGCTGGGGCTCACGCAACTGCTCGCCGTCGGGATGACCTCGCCGCTGCGCCAGATGACAGAAGCGGCGCGGCGGATGGCCGCAGGAGACTACGCGGTCCGGGTCGAGACCTCCTCGAGCGACGAGGTGGGCGAGCTCGCGCGCGCCTTCAACCGGATGGCCGCCGACCTGGCCACCGTCGACCGGCAGCGGCGCGACCTCGTGGCGAGCGTCTCCCACGAACTGCGTACGCCGCTCACCGCGCTGGTCGCCGTCCTGGAGAACCTCGATGACGGCGTCACGGAGGCCGATCCGGCGACCATCCGGGTGGCGCTGGGCCAGGCCGAGCTGTTGAGCACCCTCGTCGGCGACCTGCTGGACCTGTCGCGTGTCGATGCGGGCGTGGTCGCGCTGGACCGCATTGACCTACCCGTCTCCGCCCTCGTGGAGGAGGCCGTCGCCGAGGCGCGAGCCGGCTTGCGCGATGTGTCCTTCGACGTCCGCATCGAGCCCGACGACCTGCTCGTCAAAGCCGACCTCTCGCGTCTGCACCAGCTGATGGCCAACCTGCTCGACAACGCCGCCCGGCACAGTCCGGCGGGGGGTGTCGTGCGCGTCTGGGCGGGTGAGGTCGACGGCGTGTTCCGCCTCGAGGTGTCCGACGAGGGTGCCGGGATCGCGCCGGAGGATCGCGAACGCGTCTTCGTGCGCTTCGGCTCGCTGCAGGACCCCACGGGCGGCGGGACCGGTCTCGGCCTCGCGATCGCCCGGTGGGTGACTGATCTCCACGGGGGGCGGATCGGTCTCATCGACCCGGTGCCGGGCGAGTCCGGTGCCCGGTTCCGCGTCGAGCTCCCGGTCGCAGGCCCGCTTCCAGGCACCCTTCCGCCGCTCGAGAGGAACCACACGATGACCCCATCCACCGCGACGGGACCGGGTGCTCCGAGTCCCGCCCACCCGGTGCCGCCGCCTAACGGTGTGGCCACCACCTCCCTGGTGGACGTGTCCTTCGGTTCCCTGTGGCCCGACCTCGGGACCCCTGCACGGCGCGGTGTCCTGCTCACCTGCGTCAGCATCGGCGTCTTCGCCGGTCTCTCCCTTCCGTTCGAGCGTGTCGGCCTCGCGACGGCACTGGTCCTCCTGGCCTCCGGCGGCCTCGTTCTGTCGGTGAGCCGGCACCGCCGGAGCCCGTTCACCTTGGCGTGCGCCACGCTCGCCCTCGGGTTCGCGGTGATCGTTGTCCTCCGCGACGCCGAGTGGGTGGTCACCCTCGGTCTGCTGGCGAGCGCCCTGCTGATCACCTCGGCCCTGACCAACGGCCGCTCCGCGGTCGAGATGGTGCTCGGCGCGATGGCCTGGCCCTTCGCCGGACTGCGTGGGATGCCGTGGCTCGGTCGCACGGTGCGGGTGCTGGCAGGTGGGAGCAACAGCATCGCCGTGATCCGGACGGCCGTGCTCTCCGGGCTGGGCGTGCTCGTGTTCGGGGTGCTCTTCGCCAGCGGTGACGCAATCTTCGGGCACTGGGTGGATACGGTCGTGCCCGATGTCCGCGGGAGCGTCCTGTTGCGGCTGTTCGTGATGGTGGCGGTGGCCGGGGTCGTGCTCGCGGCGGCGTACCTCGCACTGAACCCGCCAAACGTGGAGCAGCCCGTCCTACGACGCCCGACGCAGCATCGCTTCGAGTGGCTGGCCCCGGTGCTGCTGGTCGATGGCGTCTTCGTGCTGTTCCTTGCAGCGCAGGCGGCAGCCTTCTTCGGCGGGCATGACTACATCCGGCGGGCCACCGGGCTGACCTACGCGGGCTACGTGCACCAGGGATTCGCCCAGCTGACCATCGCGACGGTGCTGATGTTGCTGGTGGGGTGGGCTGCCTCGCACAAGGCGGGCGACGAGCCCGCCGACCGCTGGTGGCTGCGCGGCTCCCTCGGGGCGCTCTGCTTGCTCACGCTCGTGGTCGTCGCGTCGGCTCTGCACCGGATGGACCTCTACCAGGACGCCTACGGCTTCACGCGGTTGCGCCTGCTCGTCGACGTGTTCGAGGGCTGGCTCGGCCTGCTCGTCAGCGCTGTGCTCGTCGCGGGCATCGGCCTGCGCGGCCAGTGGCTCCCGCGGATGGCGTTGCTCGCCGGCGCGGCGCTGCTGCTCGGTCTCGCGATCGCCAACCCGGACGCATGGATCGCCCGGCACAACATCGAGCGCTACGAGGCGACCGGCAAGATCGACTTCTCCTACCTGCGGGGGCTCAGCCTCGACGCCGCGCCAGTGCTGGTCGACCTGCCACCCGAGCAGGCAGCCTGCGCCCTGGGCGACCCCTCGCCGTCCCGGGACTCCTGGGCCGGCTGGAACCTGGCTCGCGCTCGGGCAGGCGATGCGCTCGCCTCCTTCGAGCTCCCACCCGCCGCCGGTTGCAGCGAGGTCTCCAGACCGCCGGAATGAGCCGGATCGCAACGCCGAGCGCATACGCTGAGCGACGTGGAGCACCATGAGCCCGTCGCGTTCGGACCCGACGTGGTCGACCAGCTTCCCGACGGTGTGGTCATCGCCGGCGCGGACGGTGTCGTCAGCACGGTCAATGAGCAGGCCCGCAGGTTGCTCGGCAGCAGCGTCGAGGTCGGCCGTCCGCTGGTCGAGGTGATGGCGCTGCAGGACCAGAACGGCTGTGACTGGTATGCCACCAACACGCCGTACGACGGCCTCCGCAGCCGCGTCGGCCTCACCGAGCAGTCCTGGCTGACCGCCGACGGCACCGAGGTGCTGGTGACCGGGCGGATCAACCGTGTGAGTCGTTTCGGAGCAGTGGAGAGCGTCGGTCTGGTGATCCGCTCCGGCCGTGGCCGCGCCCGCCTCGACCGCGATCGGTCGGACCTCGTCGCCACGGTGGCCCACGAGCTGCGCTCGCCCCTGACCGGCGTCAAGGGCTTCGTCTCGACGCTGCTGAGCAAGTGGGACCGCCTCAACGACGAGCAGAAGAAGCTGATGCTCACCACCGTCCACGCCGACTCCGAGCGCCTGCAGCGGCTGATCACCGAGCTGCTCGACGTGGCCCGGATCGACACCGGGCGGCTGCCGCTCTACCCGCGTCCGGTGGACACACGAGCGGTCGTGGAGCGTTGTGTGAACTCCGTTCGGGCAGGGACAGCGCGCCGCATCGAGTCGTCGTACGCCGAGCCGACGCCGGAGATCTTTGCCGACCCCGACAAGTTCACCCAGGTCGTCACGAACCTCGTCGACAACGCCATCCGACACGGCGAGGGAACAGTGCGCGTCAGCGTCGAGGCGATCAGCACGCCGTTCGCGGGCGTCCTGATCCGGGTGGACGACGAGGGTGAGGGCATTGCGGAGGCCATCCGGGCGCGGGTGTTCACGAAGTTCTGGAAGCACGGTGTGCGCGGCGGCACCGGGCTGGGGATGTACATCGTCCACGGATTGGTCCGGGTCCACGGCGGCGAGGTGCTGATCGGTGACTCCGAATCCGGAGGCGGCCGCCTCGATATCCGCTGGCCCTCCGCCGACCGCCGCTGATGGCGGGACGGTCCACCTCGGAAGCTTCGGCGGGCGAGGCGCCGCCCCCTCGGATCGGCAAGGCCGCGGTCCTGGCGGGTGGGGTCACCGCTGCCGCGATCTACCTCGTGATGGTGACCTGGATGTTCTGGACTCCGGGGTTCTCGCTGCACCAGTTCAAGGCCTACTTCGCCAACGACCAGCAGTCCTACCTGACGATCGCCGTGAACTTCGCCCACGGTGACTTCCGCTCGGTCGAGCCCTACACGCAGACGGGCTCGATCTACTACCCCCGGCTCTACTACCAGGGCATCGGCCTGCTCGCGCACACCACGGACAGCGACCCGGTGGTGTGGTGGTGGATCGGGAGCCTCGGGTCGCAGGCGCTGCTGGCCGGAAGCGTGGGTGCGGCCTGCGCCGCCTTGACACGACGGCACTGGCTCGCCCTGCTCGGACCGGTCGCCCTCACGGCAGGCGTCTTCGGCGAGCTACGGGGCACCACCTGGCTGACGCACCTCCACCAGCACGCGGTGATCTGGGGACCCTTCGCGGAGTTCTTCGCCGGCAACGGCGCGACGGTCGCGGTCGCGTTGGTGGCGCTGTGCCTGCTCGCTCTCGTGGGGGTGGTGAGCGGACGGATCACCGGGCGCCGGGCGCTCGTGCTTGCCCTGGTGGTCGCGCTCGTGATCGGCGCAACGGCCGGCGTGCACACCTACACGTTCCTGACCGGCACCTACGTGGTGACCTACGTCATCGCGTTCTTCGGCATGCTCCGTCGTCGGGGGAGGGTCGCGCTCGTCGCAGCCGCCGTGTCCGCGGCGCTCCTCGGCGCACTCTGGCTGGGCGGACCCCAGTTGGCCGACCGCGCGTCCCCGCTGACACTCCTCGTGCTCGGCCTGCTGCCGGCGGCGCCGGGCGCGCTGCTGGCCATGGGGCATGACCGGCGCATCCTCGCTGGCTTCCTCGCACTCGCCGTGGGCGCGGCTCCGCAAGTCGTCCTGACCACGTTGGGCGTCGCCTCCGGGGATGCGTTCCTCGAGTACCGCCAGGCCTCGACCGGCAGCAGCGACCTCGGTGTGCCCTTCGGGACCGGGCTGTTCCACGGCCTGTTGCTGCTGGTCGCCCTGGCGCTGATCCTGACAGCGGGACTCGCGGCACGGCAGGTCTGGTGGACGGCGATCGCCCTCGGGTCCACCGTCGCGTGGGTGCTGCTGTGGACGAACGACTCCTGGGGAGCCAGCCAGGAGCCCTACCGGTTGTGGCTCAACGGGTTCACCATGCTGCTGCCGGTGGTGATCGTGGTCGGTGCCTGGATCCAGGTCGAGCTGGAAGTGCGCTGGGTGCGGTTGGCCGGCGCCGGGTTCCTGGTGCTGGCTGTCGTGTCGATGACCGACTACCTGGCCTTTGCCCTCTCGCCCGGCATCGGCGACACGATCGACTTCCACACCCCCCAGCTGGACGCCGTGGCCAGGGCGACCGTGAACGTGCCGCTCGACCACGGCCGGAGTCTGGTGCTGGCTGGCCCGTGCATCGATCCCGATGCGCTCAAGATCCGCACGGGGGTGGCGGTGGCCTACGAGAACGTCGGGATGGCCTGGTCGACCGAGCATGACACCCTGGTCGCGCTCGTCCCCGACATGTGGCCGGGGCGCTCACCACCGGCCGACACCCCGCTGGACGTCGAGGCTGCCCGTGCGGCCGGGGTCCGCTACGTGCTCACCGACACCTCCTGCGAGGGCCCCGACTACCGCGACCCGTCGCTGGAGCCGGTGCGGGCGGCGGCGTACACCACCCCCGGCCGACCGACCGCCCGGATCGAGCTCTGGCGCCTGAACTGAGCGCCACCGGGCAAACCGGTTGGCCGAGCATGCACCCGTCTTCCTAGACTGGCCCGCGCACAGTTCGTGCGACGCAACGAGAGGCAACCATGTCGGGTCCCAACTCCGAGTACGACCCGGTCCAGGTGACCCCGCTCGACGAGGAGCACGTCACGGCCATGCGCGAGGAGGCTCTCGCCGCGATCGTCGCGGCCGGCGACCTGGACCAGCTCAGGCAGGTGCGCTCAGAGCACGCGGGTGACCGCTCGCCGCTCGCCCTGGCCAACCGCGAGATCGGCGCGCTGCCGCCGCAGGCGCGCAAGGACGCCGGCCAGCGGGTCGGCCAGGCGCGGGGGAAGGTCAACCAGGCGCTGGCGAAGCGTCAGGCCGAGCTCGAGGTCGAGGCCGAGGCGCGGATGCTGGTCGAGGAGACCGTCGACGTCACGCTGCCGTGGGACCGAGCGACCCGTGGTGCCCGGCACCCGATCACGATGCTGTCCGAGCGCATCGCCGACGTCTTCGTCGCCATGGGCTGGGAGGTCGCCGAGGGTCCGCTCGTCGAAGCCGAGTGGCTCAACTTCGACGCCCTCAACCTCGGGCCGGACCACCCCGCTCGCACGATGCAGGACACCTTCTGGACCGAGCCGCCGGGGAACCACCTGGTGCTGCGCACCCACACCTCGCCGGTGCAGGCACGCACGATGCTCACCCGCACGCCGCCGATCTACGTGGTCTGTCCCGGCCGGGTCTTCCGCACCGACGAGTACGACGCCACACACAGCCCGATGTTCCACCAGGTCGAGGGCCTGGTCATCGACGAGGGCATCAGCATGGCCCACCTCAAGGGGTCGCTCGACCACTTCGCCGAGGCGATCTTCGGCGCCGGGATCACCACCCGCTTCCGACCGTCGTACTTCCCGTTCACCGAGCCAAGCGCGGAGGTCGACCTGCGCTGCTTCGTCTGCCTCGGCCTGTCCCCGGCAGTGGGGGAGTGCCGCACCTGCAAGGGTGAAGGCTGGATCGAGTGGGGTGGCTGCGGCGTGGTCAACCCGCGGGTGCTCACGGCTTGCGGCATCGACAACGACCGCTACACCGGCTTCGCCTTCGGCATGGGGATCGACCGCACCCTGATGTTCCGCCACGGCGTCGCCGACATGCGCGACATGTTCGAGGGCGACGTCCGCTTCTCCACTGCTTTCGGAGCGGAAATCTGATGATCACCCCAACGAGCCACTCGCTTCGCTCCCGCCTCGCCGGGGACCCAGAGTGACCACCCCAACGAGCCACTCGCTTCGCTCCCGCCTCGCCGGGGACCCCGAGTGATCACCCCAACGAGCCACTCGCTTCGCTCCCGCCTCGCCGGGGACCCCGAGTGAAGGCCCCGATCTCCTGGATCCGCGAGTACGCCGACCTCCCGGCCGACGTCTCCGTCGAGGACCTCGCCGCCCGGCTGACCGCCCTCGGGCTCAAGCTCGAGGCCATCGAGCGGCCCGGCCACGACATC
>JBDSXU010000084.1:0-5023 GCA_039926005.1 Marmoricola sp. | reverse complement strand
CCGCAGGCAGTGAGCACTAGTGCGACCGCGCAGGCCACCGCGAGCGCGGCGACACGCCGATTTCTGGTCGAACCGAACATGTTTCAAGTCCCTTCGCAGCGTCGCTCGCCGGCTTCCGGTCGAGGATGACAACGTTGTCTTAGACCGGTACTTTGCTGTAAACAGGCGGGTGTGTCAAGCGTCACAACCACATCGTGACAACGTTGTCATCATCTCGGGCGGAGAAGGAGCAGATTGTGCAGGTCCACACCCGGAGAGCTCATGGCCCAGCGTGATTCGCCGGCCGGTCGGGCCACCATGGAGGACGTGGCTGCCCACGCGGGGGTGTCACTCAAGTCTGTCTCCCGAGTGGTGAACGGCGAGTCCGGCGTCTCCGAGTCGCTGGCGCGCCGGGTGCAGGCTGCCATGAGCGAGCTGGGCTACCGCCACAACCTCGCGGCGAGCAACCTGCGGCGTGGACACGGCACCGCGTCCATCGGGATGCTCGTGGATGACCTTTCCAACGGCTTCTGCAGCGAGACGCTGCGTGCGGTCGAGGACCGGGCCCGGCAACGTGGTGTCGTCGTGATGGCCGCCAGCATCGACGAGGACCACTCGCGCGAGCGTGAGCTGGTCAGAGGCCTGGTCTCGCGACGGATCGACGGGTTGATCCTGATGCCGAGCACGCGCGACCTCTCCTGGATGGACGCCGATCGAGCCTCCGGGCTGGTGGTGGTCACCGTCGACCGGAAACCGGATCGGCCCTCGATCGACGGCGTCATGGTCGACAACCAGGGCGCCGCCGCGGAGGCAGTCAACCACCTCATCGCCCACGGGCACCGCCGCATCGGCTTCCTCGGTGACTCACCGGACATCTCGACTGCTGTGGATCGGCGCGAGGGTTACCGGGCCGCTCTTCGGGCGGCAGGCATCGCGGTGGTGGAGGTCCTGGAGCGGGTCGGCCTGCGATCACGCGCGGAGTCCCGCGCGGCCGCCCTCGAGCTGATGTCCCTCGCGGAGCCACCCACGGCACTCTTCGCCGCCCGCAACGTGATCTGCGAGGGAGCGCTGATGGCGCTGCAACATCTGCGCCTCTCCGCAGAAGTCGCACTGATCGGTTTCGACGAGGTGGGCGTGGCAGAGCTGGTCGAGCCGCAGATCAGCGTGGTCCGCCAGGACACCTACGAGATCGGCACCAAGGCCATCGACCTGTTGCTCGCGCGGCTCGACGGTGATGACTCACCCGTCCGCGTGGAGGTGGTGCCCAGCACCCTCGTCGCCAGGGGGTCCGGCGAAATCCCGTTGACTCAGGATGTCACCGCGCCCTCGTAGGGTTGGTACGTGGCCGATCCCTCGACGTACCGTCCGAAGCCGGGATCGATTCCTACCCAGCCGGGCGTCTACCGCTTCCGTGACAAGGACCGAAGGGTGGTCTACGTCGGCAAGGCCAAGAGCCTGAGGCCGAGACTCTCGTCGTACTTCCAGGACGTGGCGAACCTGCACCCGCGCACCGCCACCATGGTGATGACCGCGGCCTCGGTGGAGTGGACCGTCGTCGCTACCGAGGTCGAGGCGCTGCAGCTGGAGTACTCCTGGATCAAGGAGTTCGACCCGCGCTTCAACGTGAAATACCGCGACGACAAGTCCTACCCGTGGCTCGCGATCACGATGAATGAGGAATACCCGAGGGTGATGGTCGGTCGCGGGGCGAAGAAGAAGGGCGTCAAGTACTTCGGCCCCTACGGCCACGCCTGGGCCATCCGCGAGACCGTCGACCTGCTGCTGCGCGTCTTCCCGATGCGTTCGTGCAGCAACGGGGTCTTCAAGAGGTCCTCACAGATCGGGCGGCCCTGCCTGCTCGGCTACATCGAGAAGTGCGCGGCACCCTGCGTGGGCCGGGTCGACGCCGACGAGCACCGCGAGATCGCGGAGGACTTCGCCGACTTCATGGGCGGTCGCACCGAGGCCTTCGTCAAGCGCATCGAGCGCGAGATGTACGCCGCCTCCGCCGCCCAGGACTACGAACGGGCAGCTCGCCTGCGCGACGACCTGGGAGCGCTCAACAAGGCACTCGAGAAGCAGGCGGTTGTCTTCGGTGACGGCACCGATGCCGACGTGATCGCCCTCGCCGAGGACCCCCTCGAGGTTGCGGTGCAGATCTTCCACGTGCGGTCCGGGCGCATCCGGGGGCAGCGCGGCTGGGTGGCCGACCGGGTGGAGGACATCGACACCGCGGGTCTCGTCAGCGAGTTCCTGCTGCAGCTCTACGCGGGTGAGGAGGCGGACGCGATCCCTCGCGAGATCCTGGTGCCGGCGATGCCCGAGGACGCCAGCACCTTCGAGGAGCTGCTCACCGAGACGCGGGGCAGCAGGGTCGCCATCCGGGTGCCGCAGCGTGGTGACAAGCGCTCACTGCAGGAGACGGTGGCCAAGAACGCCGCCCAGTCCCTGGCCCTGCACAAGACCAGGCGCGCCAGTGACCTGACGGTGCGCAACCAGGCCCTGGAGGAGATCCAGGAGGCGCTCGACCTGCCGTCGGCACCGCTCCGCGTCGAGTGCTACGACGTCTCAAACCTGCAGGGCACCGAGGTGGTGGCCTCGATGGTGGTCTTCGAGGACGGGTTGGCGCGCAAGAGCGAGTATCGCCGGTTCGTGATCCGCGGTGTCGACGGGCAGAACGACGTCGCGTCGATGCACGAGGTGATCACGCGCCGCTTCCGCCGGATGCTGGACGAGCGCCTGGACACCCCCGAGCTCGCGGGCGGTGAGGTGGGACCTGACGACCCCGGTTCATTCAACGAGGGGGGCCCGATGCTGGTGGATCCCGAGACCGGACGCCCTCGAAAGTTCTCCTACGTCCCGGGCCTCGTCGTCGTCGACGGTGGGCCACCGCAGGTCGCGGCGGCCCAGCGCGCCCTCGACGACCTGGGCATCGACGACATCCCCCTGTGCGGCCTGGCCAAGCGGCTCGAGGAGGTCTGGTTGCCGGGCCAGCAGGACCCTGTGATCCTGCCCCGCTCCAGCGAAGGTCTCTACCTGCTGCAGCGCATCCGCGACGAGGCGCACCGGTTCGCCATCACCCACCACCGGTCCCGGCGTTCGAAGACGATGGTGGAGAGCCTGCTCGACGACGTCCCGGGGCTCGGCGAGGTCCGGCGCAAGACACTGATCAAGTACTTCGGCTCACTTCGCAAGCTCCGGGCTGCCACCATCAAGGAGATCGCGGAGGTGCCCGGGATCGGCACCAGGACCGCGACAGCGATTTCGGAGGCCGTGGCCGCCTCCCCCAGGCCCACCTCCGTCAACACGGCGACCGGCGAGATCGAGGAGCATTGATGGAGCAGCAGGGCGAGCTCGTGGTGGTGACCGGGATGACCGGTGCCGGCAGGAGCACGGCGGCCAAGGAGCTCGAGGACCTCGGCTTCTTCGTGGTCGACAACCTGCCGCCCGAGCTGGTGGCCGACGTGGTGCGGCTGATCGACGACAAGCAGGGCGTCAACCAGCCGCTCGCGGCCGTGGTCGACGTGCGCGCCGGGGTCTTCTTCGAGTCGCTGCGCGAGCAGCTGGCGACTGAGTTCCCTACCCGGCGCACCACCCTGCTCTACCTCGAGGCAGCCGACGACATCCTCGTCCGACGCCAGGAGGCAGCCCGGCGACCGCACCCGTTGCAGGGCTCCGGTCGGCTGCTGGTCGGCATCACCCGTGAGCGCGAGGTGATGGCCTCGCTGCGGGGTGACGCCGACCTGGTCATCGACACCACCTCGCTGAACGTGAACGAGCTCAAGGGCGAGGTCGCGAGGGCGTTCGGCACGCCCGAGACTGTCCGGCTGCGGATCACGGTGGTCAGCTTCGGGTTCAAGTACGGCGTACCCGTGGATGCTGACCTGATGGCCGACATGCGGTTCCTGCCCAACCCGCACTGGGTTCCCGAGCTCCGGCCGCGCACCGGCCAGGACCCGGATGTCGCGGCGTACGTGAAGGACCGGCCGGAATCCCAGGAGTTCCTCGAGCGCTACGTCCCCGTCATCGAGACCGTCGGCGACGGCTACCTGCGTGAGGGCAAGCGGTTCATGACGGTCGCGATCGGCTGCACCGGAGGGAAGCACCGAAGCGTTGCGATGACCGAGGAGATCGTGACCCGGCTACGTGCTCTTGGCCTGGACGCCGAGGTCACGCACCGCGACCTGGGCCGGGAGTAGTCCCCGATGCGCTGGTCGACGGAACCCTCGGTCGTTGCTCTCGGTGGTGGGCACGGGCTGGCCGCGTCCCTGACCGCGCTGCGCAGCGTGACGACCGACCTGACCGCCGTGGTCACCGTGGCCGACAACGGGGGCTCCTCGGGACGGCTCCGAGAGGAGTTCGGCGTCCTCCCGCCGGGCGACCTGCGGATGGCGCTCGCGGCCCTGTGTGGCGACGACCGCTGGGGCCAGACCTGGGCCCGGGTCCTCCAGCACCGCTTCGACTCGGACGGGGAGATGGACGGCCACTCGATGGGCAACCTGCTCATCGTGACCCTCTGGGACCTGCTCCACGACCACGTCGACGGGCTCGAGTGGGTGGCCGGACTCCTCGGAGCCCGCGGCCGGGTGCTGCCGATGGCGCTGACGCCGCTGGACATCACCGCGCAGGTCAGGGGAGCAGCAGAGGACCCGGAGGAGATCTCCACAGTGAGGGGACAGGTCGAGGTCGCGACGACACCCGGTGAGGTGCTCTCGGTGAGCCTCGTGCCGCAGGACGCCGGTGCCTGTCCGCAGGCCGTGGAGGCGATCTCAACGGCGGATTTCGTCGTGATCGGGCCGGGTTCCTGGTACTCCAGCGTCATACCGCACCTACTGGTCCCCGATCTCCGCGAGGCGTTGTGCTCCACACCCGGTCGGGTCGTCGTCTCGATGAACCTGGAGCCGCACACCGACGAGACCCGGGGCTACGACCTCGCTGACCACCTCGACGTTCTCCTGCGTCACGCCCCTGACCTGCAGGTCCACACGGTCCTGGCCGACCCGACGGCGGTGCGCGACGGCAACCGGCTGCAGAGGACGGTCGA
>JBDSXU010000083.1:0-1609 GCA_039926005.1 Marmoricola sp. | reverse complement strand
ACCTCGCTGCCGAGACCGACCTCTCGGCGGTGCTCGGACACGTCGAGGCAGTCAAGCCCGCGCTGGTGGTCATCGACTCGGTGCAGACGATCAGCGCCAGTGACCTCGATGGCGTCCCCGGCGGTGTCACCCAGGTCAAGGAGGTCTCGGCTGCGCTCATCCGGATGGCCAAGCTGCGCAACATCACCCTGGTGATCATCGGCCACGTGACCAAGGACGGGACGATCGCCGGACCGCGGGTGCTGGAGCACCTCGTCGACGTCGTGCTGCACTTCGAGGGCGAGCGCGCCTCCCGGCTGCGGATGCTGCGCGCGGTGAAGAACCGCTTCGGTCCCGTCGACGAGGTCGGCTGTTTCAACCTGTCGGCCGAGGGCATCGTCGCGATCACCGACCCCACCGGGCTCTTCCTGGACGCGCTGCGCGGCCCGGTGCCGGGCACCTGCGTGGCCGTGGCGCTCGAGGGTCGGCGCCCGCTGCTCAGCGAGGTCCAGGCCCTGGTCACGCGCACGAGCTCCGAGCGCCCACGCCGCACGACCTCCGGGGTCGACTCGTCCCGGGTGGCGATGATCCTCGCCGTCCTCCAGCAGCACGCGGGAGTCAAGCTGCACAACCACGACGTGTTCGTCTCGAGTGTCGGCGGGGCCAGGCTGAACGAGCCGAGCAACGACCTCGCGATCGCCCTGGCCATCACCTCGGCGTGGCGAGGCAAGCCGCTGGGGCGCAATGTCGCCGCCATCGGCGAGCTCGGCCTGTCCGGGGAGCTGCGCCGGGTCCGCGATGTCGGAGTCAGGCTGGCGGAGGCCGGGAGGATGGGATTCCGCTCGGCCGTGGTCCCGGCACTGACCTCGGAGACCGCCGGAAGCAGCCGGATCCTGGACGGCATGCGCGTCGTCGACGTGGGCAACATCGCGCGTGCACTCACGCTGTTGGGAATGGACTCCGGCGACGCGCGGGGCGAGAGTTCCAGAGCCCAACTCACATAGACTTCCCCGCGTGGCCTCACCCGAACGTCTCGATGACGCGGCCCGCCTGCGCGAGACGTTGGCGCGGATCGCCCCTGGCACCTCCTTCCGCGACGGTCTCGAGCGCATCCTGCGCGGTCGTACCGGCGCCCTGATCGTGGTGGGCCACGACAAGGACGTCGAGGGCATCGTGACCGGTGGCTTCAACCTCGACGTGCCGTTCGCGCCGACGGCCCTGCGCGAGCTCGCCAAGATGGATGGCGCCATCGTCTTGGACCGCGACATCTCGCGCATCTACCGGGCCAACGTCCATCTGATGCCCGACCACACCATTCCTTCCGAGGAGACCGGCACCCGACACCGCACGGCCGACCGGGTGGCCAAGCAGACTGGCGCGCCGGTCATCTCGGTGTCCCAGTCGATGCAGATCATCGCGGTCTATGTGGGCGCCATCCGCTATGTCCTCGAGGACTCGGGCGGCATCCTGGCGCGAGCCAACCAGGCGCTCGCGACGCTGGAGCGCTACAAGGTGCGCCTCGACGAGGTCTCCAGCACGCTGTCGGCGCTCGAGATCGAGGACCTGGTCACCGTCCGCGACGTCGCCGTGGTCGCCCAGCGACTGGAGATGGTCAGCCGGATCGCCCGTG
>JBDSXU010000082.1:0-5084 GCA_039926005.1 Marmoricola sp. | reverse complement strand
TCAAGGGCTGCGACCTCGTGATCGAGGCGGTCTTCGAGGATCCCTCGCTCAAGGCCAAGGTCTTCGGCGAGATCCAGGAGATCGTGAACCCCGACGCCCTGCTGTGCTCGAACACCTCGACGCTGCCGATAAGCGAGCTCGCCGAAGGCGTCAACCGTCCCGACGACTTCGTGGGACTGCACTTCTTCTCGCCGGTGGACAGGATGCCGCTGGTCGAGATCATCCGAGGCGCCAAGACCACCGACGAGGCCGTGGCCAAGGCGCTCGACGTGGTCCAGCAGATCCGCAAGACGCCGATCGTCGTCAACGACAGCCGTGGTTTCTACACCAGCCGCGTGATCGGCACGATGGTCAACGAGGGTCTGGCCATGCTGGGCGAGGGAGTACACCCGATGTCGGTGGAGCGTGCCGCGACCCAGGCCGGCTACCCCGTCGGGACACTTCAGCTCTCCGACGAGCTCAACCTCGAGCTGATGGCCAAGATCCAGAAGGCCACCATCGACGCCGCGGCCCGGGACGGCGTCGAGCTGCCCGAGCACCCGGCCACGAAGGTCGTCACCACGATGATCGAGAAGGAGCGTCCGGGTCGCCTGCGCGGCAAGGGCTTCTACGACTACGACGAGAACGGGCGTCGCGGGTCGATCTGGCCGGGCCTCAAGGAGCTGTTCCCGCCCAACGACAAGCCTGCCGACATCGAGGACCTCAAGGACCGCTACCTGTTCATCGAGGCGATCGAGACCGCGAAGTGCTTCGAGGAAGGCGTGATCGAGTCCTCGGCTGCGGCCAACATCGGCTCGATCATGGGTATCGGCTACCCGGCACTCACCGGCGGCACCGCGCAGTTCATGCAGGGGTACGACGGCCCGACCGGCCGTGGACTGGTCGGTTTCGTGGCCCGGGCCGAGGAGCTCGCCGCCAGGTACGGCGACCGCTTCGCCCCGACCGATCGCCTCACGGAGATGGCAGCTAAGGGCGAGTCTTTCCCCGCCTGATCCGTTCCGTTCCGTCCCACCCGGCCGAGGCGTCGCAGATTGCCGACAATCTGCGACGTCTCGACGGGGTTTGGACGATAATCCGCGACGCCTCGGCGGGGGAACGGGCAGGTTGGTCAATTCGGACACGCCACCCATCCCCGTCGGCGAGAATGGCTCGCGTGGACGAGGTGGAGCACGACGGTCAGCGACTGGTTGACATCCGGGGGCTCTGGGTGCGGTTCGGCGCCGTGGCCGCCGTGCGGGGCATCGACCTCACTGCCGAGGCGGGTCGGGCCACTGCGCTGCTGGGACGCAACGGCGCCGGCAAGTCCACCACGATGCGGGTGCTCGCCGGGGTGATCCCGCCCACCGAGGGGGTCGTCGAGGTCGACGGCATCGACGTCAGCCACGACCCGCTCGCCGTGAAACGGCTCACCGGCTACTGCCCGGACGTCGGGGGTCTGGTGCCGCGCGCCACCCCCTGGGAGCACCTCCAGCTGTCCGCCCGGCTGCGCCGTCTCGAGAACTGGGAGGACCGGGCGCACGACCTCCTCGAGCGCTTCGAGCTCGGGGATGCAGCCCACCGGGTGACCTCGGGGTTCAGCCACGGCATGGGCCGCCGGCTCTCGGTGATCCTCGCGAGCTTCCACAACCCGTCCGTCCTGCTCCTCGACGAGCCGTTCGACGGCGTCGACCCGCTGGGGGTCGACGCGACCCTCGAGGTGATCGCCGACGCCCGGGCGCGCGGCGCCGCCGTACTCGTCTCCACACACCTCCGTGACCTCGCGATGCATGCCTGCGAGAACGCCCTGGTCCTGCGCGGCGGGTCGACCGTCGCCAAGCTCTGTGCCCACGAGCTCGTCGGTGAGGAGGGCGCAGGTGTCTACCGCGCTCTCCTGGACTGAGCTGCGCGCCAGCCGCGAGGACCTCGGCTCACTCCTGGCGTTCCGCCGTTCGGGGACCTCGCGCGCCGGGCAGCGGCGGATGCGCATCGCCGGCGTACTCCTGCTGCTCCTGACCGCCACCGCTGTGCTCGCGCCGGCCTATCTCGGCGGAGAGACGCCGCGGCCGCGCAGCGGTCAGATGATCGCCCTGCTGCCCTCCATGTGCCTGGGTTTCCTGGCCCTCGCGGTGTTCACGGCCATCGCGTCCGCCGGTGGCCGTGAGCTGATCCCGCGTGAGCAGGCAGTCGGCTTTCCCGTCTCCACCACGACGGACCACTTCGGCGCACTCCTCCTGGCTCCCCTGAACATCGCCTGGATCGCGCAGGCCTGGGCCCTTCTCGGGATCACCGCCTATGCTCTCGGCTCCCGAGGACTGTTCGCCTACGAGCTCCCGGTGCTCCTGTGGATCCTGTCCGCCACGGCCCTGGCGCAGGTGGTGGGCTGGATCGCTGAGGGCGTACGTCGAGGGCCGCGCGGCATTGCGATCTTCCGCGTCATCGTGCTCCTGCTCGCCGTGGTCGCTGTCTCGCTCGTGGTGACCCATCGGCTGACCCCATTGCTCGACCACAGCCCGACCGGCCGGATCCTCGTGATGGTCCTCGACGGGTATGGCGGCCGGTGGCTCCCGTGGGGGACCGGCGTCGTCGCGATCGCCGTCGTCGGGTTGGCTGCCGTCGTACTCGGGTCGCTGCCTGCTCGCTGGGCGCTGAACCGCCCGATGCGCGAGGAACTGCGCCTGGAGTCCGGCCGCCACGAGGCCCGGCCCCTGCCCCGGTCGGACTTCATGATGTTGCTGCGCATCGACCGGTCGGCGGTGTGGCGCTCGGTGCCCATGCGTCGCGGGCTGATGGTGCTGGCTCTGATGCCGGGTGCGGTCGCCCTCGCGGGCAACCTCGAGTGGCGGATGCTGACGATCCTTCCCGGCCTGGTCGCCTCCGGTGGTGCGCTGCTCTTCGGGGTCAACACCTGGTGCCTCGACGGGCGAGGGGCACTCTGGCGCGACAGTCTCCCGGTCTCGTCGCGGATCGTGTTCGCGGCGCGCGCGGTGGTCCTGCTGGAGGTGTTGCTCTGCTCGGCGGCCGCGACCCTCGTCCTCGCAGTGCTCCGCGCCGGACGTCCCACAGCCGTCGAGGTGGCGGCGCTGGTCTGCTCGACGGTGGTGGTGTGCACCCAGGTCGTCGCAGCCGGCATGCGCTGGTCCATCGCCCGGCCGTTCTCGGTCGACCTCCGCAGCGCCCGGGCCACCCCGGCACCGCCCGTGGTGATGGCCGGCTACAGCGCTCGGCTCGCACTCGCCACGACGATCACTGGGCTGATCTTCTCGGGCCTCGCACAGCTCGACGACGTCCGGTACGCCGTGGTGACGGCCGTCCTGCTGCTCGTCTGGTCCGGTTGGCGTCTCGAGCGGGCAGCTCAGCGGTGGGACGACCCCGTCGTCCGCTCCCGGGTGATCTCGGTCGTCTCCGGCGGTTGATCGCCGCATCCGCGCTGCCTTCATCGAGTCGACTCGGCCCGACCGGGGCACGGTCTCCGCCCGGAATTCCGGCCGTTGCTGGGTGCGGCAGGCTGGGTAGGCTCGGGCATGGACTTCTCACCCTCACCCCGCGGCGCCGAGCTCATCTCTCTGGTCTCCGACTTCGTGATCGACGAGATCGAACCGGTCGCCGAGGACTACCACCAGCAGGTCAGTGCCTCCGCTGCGGCCGGCACCTGGGCCGAGTCCCCGATCCTGGGTCAGCTGCGGGCCAAGGCGCGGGACCAGGGGCTGTGGAACCTGTTCCTGCCCGTCGAGCACACCGGCTCCTATGCGAAGCAGTTCGGCACCCATGGCGGCGAAGGCCTCTCCAACTCCGACTACGCCCCACTGGCCGAGCAGATGGGGCGCGCGACGTTCCTGGCGCCGTACGTCTTCAATTGCAACGCTCCTGACACGGGGAACATGGAGGTGCTGCTCAAGTACGGCACCGACGCGCAGAAGGCCGAGTGGCTGGAGCCCCTGCTGGACGGGAGGATCCGCTCGGCATTCACGATGACCGAGCCGGGGGTCGCCTCCTCGGATGCCACCAACATGGAGGCGACCGCGATCGTGGACGGCGACGAGGTCGTCATCAACGGCCGCAAGTGGTGGTCCTCGGGCGTCGGTCACCCCGACTGCAAGATCCTCGTGTTCATGGGGCTGTCCGATCCCGATGCCGACCGGCACCACCGGCACACGATGGTCTTGGTCCCGCTGGACGCACCCGGGGTGAAGGTCGAGCGGCTGCTCTCCACGATGAACGTGTACGACGAGCCGGTCGGCCACGGCGAGGTCAGCTTCGAGGAGGTCCGTGTCCCGAAGGACAACATCCTGCTCGGCGAGGGACGGGCCTTCGAGATCGCGCAGGGTCGGCTGGGGCCGGGACGCGTGCACCACTGCATGCGGCTGATCGGGCAGGCCGAGGTGGCGCTGGAGCTGGCGATCAAGCGCGGGCTTTCGCGTACGGCGTTCGGCAAGCCGCTCGTCAACCTCGGCGGGAACCGGGAGCGGATCGCCGACGCGCGCATCGCCATCGACCAGGCGCGGCTGTTGGTGCTCAACGCCGCCTGGAAGCTCGACGTCGGAGGGCCGCTGAACGCGCTCAGTGAGGTCAGCCAGATCAAGGTGATCGTGCCCAACGTGGCACAGCAGGTCATCGACATGGCGATCCAGCTGCACGGTGGTGGCGGGCTCTCCTCCGACGTCCCGCTGTCGGCGATGTGGACCAACGCGCGAGCCCTGCGGCTCGCGGACGGACCCGACGAGGTGCACCGCGGTGTGGTCGCCCGGCTGGAGATCAGCAAGTACCAGACTGGGCGTGACTCGTGAGCCGACGCGTCCTGGTCACCGGTGGCGCGTCCGGGCTCGGTGCCGCGCTCGCCGCTGCGTTCCTGGCCCGCGGGGACGAGGTGCTGATCGGGGATCTCAACGAGCCGGCCCCGGTTGTCGGGGAGCGAGCAACACCAGACTGGATCCACCTCGACGTCCGCTCCGAGGACGACTGGGCCGCCGCACGCGACTGGGTCACCGAGCATTGGGGCGGGCTCGACGTGCTGGTCAACAACGCCGGCGTGGCGGGCGGTGGGCGCATCGACGTCGCCGGCATGGACGAGTGGCAGTGGATCACCGAGATCAACCTGTTCGGTGTCG
>JBDSXU010000081.1:0-2777 GCA_039926005.1 Marmoricola sp. | reverse complement strand
TAGGCCGGGGTCCTTGTCTGGTGGTTGGTCTGCGTGGTCATGGATGGCTCCTCTGCCGTCTCGGGCCGCCTGTCACGACCTCTGGGGACCACCATGGGCGTGCTCGAGGAGGTCCGTCGATTACCTCTCAGGTAGTCGTGGGCCTCCTTCCCACGTGGCACCGTGGTCTCATGAGTCAGACCTCGAGCCAGTCCCCGCCCGGGATCTCGGCGCCGGGTTCACCACCTGCCGGTGCCCTGCTCCGTGACTGGAGACGCCGCCGCAATGTCTCGCAGCTGGACCTGGCGCACCGGGCCGGCGTCTCGCCGCGACACGTCAGCTTCATCGAGACGGGACGCTCACGACCCACCAGCACGATGATCCTGCGGCTCTGCGACCAGCTGCAGGTGCCTCTCCGGGAGCAGAACCGGCTGCTCCTCACCGGTGGTTTCGCCCCGGCGCACCCCGAGCTCGCCCTCGCGGACCCGCCGTTGGCGCAGGTCTCGGCCGCGATCGGGTCGATCCTGACCGCGCACCTGCCCTGGCCTGCGCTGGTCATCGACGGTGCGTGGGACCTGGTCCTCGCGAACGATGCCGTCTACCGCCTGCTGGACGGTGTCGACCCGCGTCTGCTCGAGCCGCCGGTGAACGTCATCCGGCTGTCCCTCGACCCCGGTGGCCTGGCCCCCAGGATCGCCAACCTTGCCGAGTGGCGCGCACACCTCGTCTGCCGGGTGCGACGGGAGCACGACGCCTCGGGAGACAACCGCCTGCTCGACCTGGTCCGGGCCTACGACGAACCGAGCGACGCGGCACAGCGGGTCAGCGCGCCAGGCCTCGTGGTCCCGCTCGTCCTCCGCGACGGCGCGCACACGCTGTCGTTCCTCTCCGCCACGACGGTATTCGGCACGACCCGGGAGGTCACCCTCTCCGAGCTGGCCATCGAGACGTTCTACCCGGCGGATGCGGAGACCCGGTCGGCACTGGGCTGAACGGTGCCGCACGCTTCGAGGATGGGCCCTGAACGCGCTCGGGGCCGTACAGGGAGTAGGCGGACCCCCTGCGACAGCCTGCCTGCCCCCATTCCGGGCCTCTGAGGGGCATTTTTCGGGGCGGATGTCCACATTCCCTGGGCAGGGGACGTGATTGAGCGCGCTTGACGGGTAGACTGAGCATTGGTCGCCGACCCTGCGTGAGGCGGCCATTGTGTTGCACGGAATGTGTGCCACCCACCCAGTTCTCGCCCCCCGGATCCGCGCGGGGGCGCACAGCAGAAGAGGTTCCCCACGTGGCCGACGAGCCCACCACCACGTCACGTTTCGAAGCCAATCCGACAGACGTCCCCCTCGACCACCCTCCGGCCCCCGAGGTGGTGACCGCCAGCATTCTGGAGGGCCACTCGGTCGAAGCGGGCAACTACGACGCCAGCGCGATCCAGGTCCTCGAGGGCCTCGAGGCCGTCCGCAAGCGCCCCGGCATGTACATCGGCTCCACCGGCGAGCGCGGCCTGCACCACCTGGTGTGGGAGGTCGTGGACAACTCGGTGGACGAGGCGCTGGCCGGCTTCTGTGACCGAGTCGAGGTGACGATCCTCGCCGACGGAGCCATCCAGGTCTCCGACAACGGTCGTGGCATCCCCGTCGACATCCCCGCGGGCCAGCAGCTGCCGGCGGTCACCGTCGTACTCACCGTGCTCCACGCAGGCGGCAAGTTCGGCGGCTCCGGCTACAAGGTCAGCGGTGGTCTTCACGGCGTCGGCATCTCGGTCGTCAACGCGCTCTCCAAGCGCGTCGAGGTGGACGTCAGGCGTGACGGCTTCCGCTGGTTCCAGGCCTTCGAGATGGGCGTCCCCACGGGTCCGCTTGAGAAGCATGAGGCGACCGACGAGACCGGTACGACGACCCGGTTCTGGGCCAACGACGACATCTTCGAGACGACCAACTACTCCTTCGAGACGATCACCAACCGGTTCCGCGAGATGGCGTTCCTCAACAAGGGCCTCGAGATCGTCGTACGCGACGAGCGGCCCGCGGCCGCCGAGATCGCCGAGGCGCTCGAGGACGAAACCGTCTCCGACGACCTCGCGGACGGCGGCGAGGGCGCCCAGGCAGCCCGCAGCGCACCGGGCGGCGTGCTGGAGCGACGCTTCAAGTTCGATCGCGGACTGGTCGACTACGTCGAGCACCTCAACCGACGCAAGACGATCGCCAACCCGTCAGTGATCAACTTCGAGGCCGACTCCACCGTTGCTCCCTCCGGCAGGGGGCCCGGGAGCCACGAGACCCACATGAGCCTCGAGCTCGCGATGCAGTGGAACACCACCTACAACGAGTCGGTGCACACCTTCGCGAACACGATCAACACCCATGAGGGCGGCACTCACGAAGAGGGTTTTCGCGCGTCGCTGACCACCCTGGTCAACAACTGGGGCGAGGAGTGGGGCCTGATCAAGAAGGCCGAGGACCGCGTCAAGGGTGACGACATCCGCGAGGGCCTCACCGCGATCATCTCGATCAAGCTCGCCGATCCGCAGTTCGAGGGACAGACCAAGACCAAGCTCGGCAACACCGAGGCCAAGGGCTTCGTGCAGCGCATCGTCAACGACCAGCTCGGTGACTGGTTCCAGAAGAACCCCGCGGAGGGCAAGGACATCGTCCGCAAGGCCCAGTCGGCGGCGCAGGCGCGGGTGGCCGCCCGCAAGGCGCGCGACCTCGCCCGCTCCCGCAAGGACCTCTTCGGCGGCGGCGGACTGCCCGGCAAGCTCTCGGACTGCCAGTCGACCAACCCCGAGGAGTGCG
>JBDSXU010000080.1:0-5416 GCA_039926005.1 Marmoricola sp. | reverse complement strand
GGGAGACCAGGCGACCGTGCTCACCCGCGACGAGGCGATCGAGCGGGGCTGGTTCGGCACCGTCGACTCGAACGTGCGCCTGCGGCTCGGCGACGTGGTCGTCGCGGCGCACGGCGACTGGGCCCTGATGAGCTCGAAGGACTTCCCCTACGAGATGACCCTCATCGGGCTGCACGGCTCGCTCACCTCGCGGGAGATGCACATCCCGATCCTGGTCGGTTGAGGGTGAAGGTTTCCCCGGCCGGCCGGGGAAACCGACAGCGCTCAGGCGAAGGGGAGCGGCTCGGCGATCATCGAGACGGCCCTTGCTCGGGCAGCGGTCAGGCAGCGCCGGTGGTGGGCGCGGCAGAGGACCTCGTAGGAGATCTCGGCCGTGATGTCGCTCTCGACGTCGCCGACGACGATCACCTCACCCTCGGTGACCATTTCGCCGTTGAGCGTGCGAGCGTTGTGGGTGGCGCGCTTGCCGCACCAGCACAACGCCTCGACCTGGAGCACGTTCATCCGGTCGGCGAGCTCGACGAGCCGCCGCGAACCCTCGAACAACGCCGTCCGGAAGTCCGAGAGGATCCCGAAGGCGAAGACGTCGATCTGTAGCTCGTCGACGATCTTGGCGAGCTGCTCGATCTGGAGGCCGGTGTAGAACTGAGCCTCGTCGCAGATGAGGTAGTCGATCCGCGCGCCATGGGTGAGCTCGTCGACCACGTAGCGCCAGAAGTCGAACTCCCCATCGACCTCGAGGGCGTCATGGGTCAGACCCAGTCGCGAGGAGATCTGCGCCTCGCCGGCACGGTCGTGGGTGGTGAAGATCCGGCCGATGCGGCCACGAGCGGCGTGGTTGTGGTTGGTCTGCAGCGCGAGCGTGCTCTTCCCGGAATCCATCGTGCCGGTGAAGAATTGGAGTTCAGCCATCGGGGAGGATCATGCCATGCAGTCACCTCCGAGCAACCCACTCATCGGCGTCGACGAGCTGGCCGCCCTGGTCGCCGGCGGCCGGTGCACGGTGCTGGACGTGCGTTACCGGATGGGCGGTCCGCCCGGGCCGGAGGAGTTCGCCCGGGGCCACGTCCCCGGCGCGGCGTACGTCGACCTGGACACGGCTCTCGCCGCTCCGCCCGGGCCAGGCGGACGACACCCGCTGCCCGACCCGGCAGTCTTCGAGGAGGCGATGCGAGCGTCCGGGGTGAGCAACGACCGCCCGGTGGTGGTGTACGACGACTGGGCCGGTCGGGCAGCCGCCAGGGGCTGGTGGCTGCTGCGCTGGGCGGGCCACCAGGAGGTGCGCGTGCTCGACGGGGGCTGGTCGGCATGGTTCGCCGCCGGACAGAGCCGGAGCGACGATCAGCTCGAGGCGACACGCGGTGATTTCACCGTCCGGCCGGGCCAACTGATCGTTCTTGCGGCTGACGAGGTGCTCGACCTGGCCCGACGCGGGGTGCTCGTCGACGCCCGCAACCCGGAGCGGTTCCGGGGTGACGTGGAGCCCGTCGACCCCGTGGCGGGGCACATCCCCGGGGCGGTGAACGTGCCGACGGGGGCGAACCTCGACGAGGACGGAAGGTTCCGCTCTCCCGATGCACTGCGCGAGGTCTACTCGATGGCCGAGGGCCGCGAGGTCGGTGCCTACTGCGGCTCAGGCGTCACGGCCGCCCACGACATCTTGGCGATGGCCGTCGCCGGCATCGAGGCCATGCTCTACCCGGGCTCGTGGAGTGAGTGGGTGGGTGACCCGGACCGGCCGGTCGCGTCCGGGGCCTGAGCGCTCAGGCCCGCCCGCGGAGCGCCGACCAGCGCTCCCGTCGGCGCAGCACGACGATGGCGATCACGCCACCCCTGAGGAACCCAGGACCCGTCAGGCGGTCACCAGTGGATGCCCTTGAGCAACCGCGAGAGCACCATCTGCGCGTTCACGCTCTCGGACTTGCCCTCGCCGCTCACCCCGCGCGCCGCCGACGAGTCCGGGAAGACCTGATAGGCCATGTGCAGCACCCGGAACGCCGTCTTGGGGGCCAGCGTGTGCGCGAGCGCACCGAGGTTGCCGGTCTTCGTGTTGATCTCGTGGGGTCGGTCGACCAGCGCGGTGATCACCTTGCCGGCCGCCTGTCCGGGGCTGATCGTGGGGAACCGGTCGTACATCTTGGTCGGCGCGATCATCGGCGTCCGCACCAGCGGCATGTGGATGCTCGTGAACGAGATGCCGTCGCCGATCAGCTCGCTCGAGACGACATTGCTCCAGGCGTCGAGCGCGGCCTTGGAGGCGACGTACGCCGAGAAGCGCGGTGGGCTGGTGAGCACGCCGATCGAGGAGATGTTCACGATGTGGCCGGACTTCTGCGACCGCATGCTCGGCAGGATCCCCATGACCAGGCGGATCGCGCCGAAGTAGTTGAGCTGCATCGTGCGTTCGAAATCGTGGAAGCGGTCCTCACTGAGCTTGAGCGAGCGCCGGATCGATCGTCCGGCGTTGTTCACGACGAAGTCGAGGTGGTCGAAGTCCTCGCTGAGCTGCTTGGTCAGCGCGTCGATCGCGTGCAGGTCCGTGAGATCGCACTGGTAGGCATGAGCCGTCCCGCCCTGGCTCTCGATGAGCCGCTTGGTCGCCTCGAGCTTCTCCAGGCCGCGGGCGATCAGGATCGGGATGCCGCCGGCCTTGGAGATCTGTACGGCGGTGACCAGGCCGATGCCCGAGGAGGCCCCCGTGATCACCACGTTCTTGCCGGTGAGCGCCTTCACGGCGGAGGAGTCGCTCTTGATCGAGTCGTCCAGCATCGACTCCCAGTAGGACCAGAGCGTCGAGGCGTAGGACTCGAGGTCGGGCACCGAGATGCCCGACCCGGAGAGCGCCTTCTCAGTGGACCGTGAGGCGTAGACGGAGGGGAACGAGACGTGCTCGAGAACCTCCGGCGGGATGCCGAGGCGGCCGATCGTCTGGCTCAGGGCCAGGTGCACCGGCGGTGTGCGCAGGGCGGCACCGAGGATGTTGGCGGGACGCAGGGCACGGGGAAGGAACGCGGTCGGGAGCAGACCGGTGACGCTGCGGTCCACCGGCACCGCGAACTGGGGCGCCTTCGCCGCGGCGGCGAAGGTGTTGACCAGGTCGACGGTGCTGATCGGCTCGGGGTTGACGAGGTGGAACGCCTGGCCGTCGAGCCCGGGCTTGTGGGCGATGTGGTCCATCGCCTTCGCGACGTAGTCGACCGGGACCACGTTGGTGTCACCGAGGTCGACCCCGATGAGCGGCATCCAGCCGGGCAGGGTGTCCCGCAGCCGCTTGAAGAGCGGGAAGAAGTAGTAGGGACCGTCGATCTTGTCCATGGCGCCGGTCTCGGAGTGGCCGACCACCACGGCGGGACGGTAGATCCGCCACGGCACTTCTGCCTCCTCCCGCACGATCTTCTCGGACTCGAACTTCGTGCGGTGGTAGGCCGAGGGCAGTCGCTGTCCCTCGTCGAACATGGACTCGTCGAAGACACCGCTGAAGTCGCCTGAGGCCGCCACCGAGGAAACCTGGTGGAAGTGGGCCGCGTCGAGCTTGCCGGCGAGCGCGATGGCGTTGCGGGTGCCGCCGACGTTCATCGTCTCGTTCATCTCGTCCGAGGCGGTCATGTCGTAGATCGCGGCGAGGTGGAAGAAGTGGTCGATCTCGCCTGCGTGCGCGGTGCTCCACTGGTGGCTCAAACCGAGGTCCGGCCCGCCGAGGTCACCGATCACCGGGGTCACGCGGGAGCCATCACCGCCATTGGCGGTCCACTCCTCCACCAGGGCCTCGAGGCGGCCCCGCGATCCCTCCCGGCACAGCGCGAAGATCTCGCCCTCACGGTTGTCGAGCAGCTCCTGGACGAGGTAGCGGCCGATGAAGCCGGTAGCGCCGGTGACGAAGTAGGCCATGGTGAGGTAACACCGCTCTCGCAGATCGGGAGTGTCTGACTGTCATTCAACTCGCCGCCGAACCGAGGGTCAGCGACCGGGACGATATTACCGACCGGTAACCCCTCCCGTCACCCTCTCGGGGACGTGGGCGTGGTCACTCGATCTTGCCACCGAACATGATCTCGTCCCACGACGGCACCGAGGAACGGCTCTTCTTCTTCGGTGCGACCTCGGCGGTGGGCTCGTCTGCGAGGTCGGCGCCGGGCCCGGCATCATCGATCTCGGCGGGGGGCTCGTCCACGCGCTGGACACCGGGTCCGGCGTCCCGCTGCCCCTCGGTGATGGGGTCGGTGGCGATCCAGTCGACGTCCGCGGTGTCGGCGGCGGGATCCATGACCGGGCCCACAGCGGGATCGAGGGCGGGGTCGAGGGGCAGGTCGGCGGCCGCGTCGGTCGGCTCGTCGGCTGCCGGCTCCCGGTCGCGGACCAACTCGATCGCGTCGTCGCCGAGGGGTAGCTCGTCCTGGGAGGGCACCGAGCTCAGGCGCTTGGCCTGGGTGGTGCGGCCGCCGGCCGGTTCGTGCGACGCGGGTTCGCTCAGCTCACCCGTGAGGATCCTGGCCTCGTCGTTCTCGGCGACCACATAGCGGCCGGGCAGGTCATGGGTGAACTCAGCGGTGCGGGCGCGACCGGCAACGGCGTACGTCGCCACCAACGCCCAGCGGCCGTCAGGGTGGCGCCAGGCGTCCCACTCGACATCCTCGTCGTGCAGCGTGTGGTCGCCGAAGAAGAGCTCCGCTGCCTCACCGAGGGTGCGCCCGGCCGAGGAGGACTCCCCGGAGCGGCGACGGACCGAGGCCTTCAGGGCGGTCTGGGCGACGTGCTGGCGCTCGGCGAGCACTGGGCCGGCGAAGCCCATGATCGCCTCGACGGTGGTCCCGGCAGCCGTGGCGACGTCCTCGGGGGACTCACCCGCACGGATGCGCGCCTGGATGTCTCGGGGGCGCAGTGCGCTTTCCATCTTCATCTCCAACTGGCCGAGTCGAGCGTTGTCACCACGCAGTGCTGCGCGCAGCCGGGTGTCGACCGGAACGGCGAACTCTTCGCCCGCCGAGCTGATCAGAAGCAGTCGCCTGCCGTCCTGGCTCAGCCCCACCGCGGTGAGGTCCTGCATCCGTCTGCCGCTCCTTCGCTTCGCACCTGCCGCCCGAGCCTACTTCAGCGCGACCCATGCCTGAGCGGGGCGAGCCTCCTACGCTTCGCCCATGGTCGAAGCGAACACGAGCACGTTGCTACTGGTACTCGACCTCGTCGGCATCTTCGTCTTCGCGATCTCGGGGGCCCTTGTCGCCGTACGCAAGGAGCTGGACATCTTCGGCGTCCTGGTGCTGGCCGGCACGACCGGTCTCGGCGGCGGCTTCCTGCGCGACGTGCTCATCGACGCCACGCCCCCCGCCGCCCTCGCGGACTGGCGCTACCTGATGGTGCCGGTCGGGGCCGGACTGGTGACGTTCTGGTACCACCCGGCGGTCGGCCGGCTGGAGCG
>JBDSXU010000079.1:0-10047 GCA_039926005.1 Marmoricola sp. | reverse complement strand
CGAGGAGATCCTGGGTGCGGCTCGCGATCTCGGCACGCGGACGTCCGTCGAGGACCAGCGAGAGTGCCACGTTGTCCTTCACGTTCAGGAGCGGATGGAGATTGCCCCGTTGCCGCACGAGGCCGATCGTGCGTCGGCGCGTGGCCGTCCGCTCGCGGACCGGGAGGCGGGTGATGTCATGCCCGGCGACGACCACCGAACCCGCGGACGGTTCCAGGAACCCGGCGAGGACATCGACCAAGGTGCTCTTCCCACTGCCGGAGGGGCCCATCACGCTCGTCCAGGTACCCGCGTTCAGGACGAGACCGGCCCCTTTGAGTGCCACCGTCTCGACGTGGCGCTCACGATAGATGTGGTAAAGCCCTCTCGCCTCGACGGCCGGCGTGGTCACGGCCCGGTCACACTGACCAGGGAGCTGTGCTCACTGCTGTCGCTCTTGATCCGGACCGAACGCACCACGCCCACACCCGGCGCGTACCACTTCTTGTCAGTCTTGTCGGGGTTCAGCGGATCACTGTCCTCCGTGGTGATTACCCGTGCGAACGTTCCGGCGGGGACCTTGACGGTGGAGTGGATCGTCAGGATCTTCGCCCGGTCCTCGGCCTCGCCCGGGCGGTACTCCTGGTAGTACTCCGTGCCGACCTTGGGATGGGCGTGCATGATCACTCCTGGAACGGCACCGTCGACACCGGCCTCCCAGGTGCCGTGGGTGCTCGAGACGACACCGTTAACGTACTCCGCGGTGTTCTCCCCGAAGTACCACACGCTGCCGTCGTTCTTCTGGGCGAACCAGTCCTCGGTCTTCTCGACGAGTGCGCCGTTGCTCGTGACCGTGTCCTCGACGACCACACACTTCACCCCCATCACCATGCGGGTCTTGTTCGTGATGACGAAATCGGTGCGCATCGGCTTCCCGTCCCGCGAGCCCTCGAAGACCTTCGTCGTTCCAGGGGTGAGCGGGTAGTAGCGATGGTCGACCCTCGCGCTGAAGTCCGCCGGATCGATCCTCGGGTGGTACGTCGGCGTGGGTGGTGAGCTGGACGGTGGACTTGAGGGGCTACTCGAGCGCGAGCCGCTCGCGGTCGGCTGTGAACTCGACCCTCCCGTGCCGCACGCCCCGAGAATCATGGCCGCCACCGACACCAACGCGAGACTGCGAGACCTCTTGTTCATGGCTCCTCCGATCAGGTTCGACCATGGTGCGCCACGACGGCTGAAGACAGCCTGAAGACCAACCGACCGACCACGGCTCGCTCCCCGCAGCTGTCTGCAGCGCACTGTTGCATTGGCTCTCGACATCATCACGGCGCCCGAGATCTTCCGGTTGGCTGTCGCACCGAGCGCTCCGGCGGCTGTCCTGTCCGACTGAAAACGGGGTCGTGTTGGCGCAGCGGGTCCGGCGGCTATCACTCGGCCCGAAGATCTGCGGGGTCGTGCGCTGGGGATCGATCAACGCAACTAGGCCGTCGGGGGGAGAGGTCCAGGACGGCACCAAGCGCGCGGCGTGTCTGGCCTGGTTCGGGGAGTTCTGGAGGTTCGCGGTCGCGACGTCGATCTCGTGTCTCCGCTTTGATCCAGCGATGGTAATCAGCCCACGGTGAGATCGTGGGGTACGACCGTGACCGGTATCCCAAAGTGCTTCAACCGATGCGCGAGATCCTGGTGAAGCCGCGTCGAGAAGCCGTGCTGGGCGACCGAGAGGATGATCTCATCGATGGGCTCGCTGAAGAGGATCTCCTCGACCGCGTCCATCGGGTCGCTGCGCACCGAGACCGAGCCGATCACGGAGCCGCCGACGGCCAGCTCGAGAGCGAACAGTGCCTCGTGCAGGACGTGTTCTGCCTCTGCTGCCTTGTCGTGACGCTCGGGATGCAGCAGGTGCAACTCCGCCCGCGCAGGGTTCGGGACGACCACGCGGAACTGGACCTGCTCAGTCGCGGCGCGGTTCCACATCGCCTCGGTCAGCGCCGCCCCGGGTTGGGCGCGGTCGGTCACGACCAGGATGCGGGTTGACCGTGTCGGTTCCATGGTGAGTTCCTTTCGTCGCGCGTCGAAATCATCCTTGACCCTCTGCATGAGCGAGGTCAGTCGAGAGGTAGGTGGCTGATGGGCTCGGTGCGGTCCTTCTGCGTCACGGTCAGGTAGATGACCGTGGCGAGGATCGTGCCGAGGAACAGCACGCTGGTGCCCAGGGTTCCCAGGCCCATCCCGCCATCAGCGTGGGGTGAGGCGAGGTAGTCGCCGATGTTGGCTCCGAGCGGGCGGGTGAGGATGTAGGCGAGCCAGAAGGTCAGCACCGGACCGGCGCCGAGCTTCCAGGCGACCAGCACTGCAAGGATTAGGCCGAGCGGGAGGAGGACTGCGGCGCCGGGGGACCAGCCGGTCAGCTCGAGGGTCCAGTCGCCGGCGGCAGTACCGAGGGCGAAGGTGACAAGGACAGTCAGCCAGTAGAAGGCTTCGCGCGGGATCGTGACGATGGTGTGGATCGACAGGGTGCGCTCACGGGCGTACCAGATCCCGAACACGGCCGCGAGCAGCACGGAGAACACAGTGGTGCTGATCCACAGTGGCACGCCGCGGGCGTCGGTCAGGTTGTCGGTGAGGAGTGTGCCGACGACGCTGATCAGCACGACGGCGAGCCAGTAGACGCCGGGCACGTAGCGGTCCCTCCTAAACTGGAGGATCAGCGTCACGACGAGCGCCGCTGAGAACACAAGGGTCGTGTTGGTGAGTCCGAAGCCGAGGGTCTCGTTGATGTAGTCGGCGAAGCTCTCCCCGACAGTCGTGCACAGGATCTTGATGACCCAGAAGTAGACGGTGACCTCGGGCACCTTGTTCAGCATCTGTCGGCCGCGGATCTTCACTCCGCCAGTACTCGTCATGCGGTGAGTCTCAGGGCAGCCACCTGACTACAGCCTGACCGTGCAGCGGGTGGTCAGTGACGTGACACACCTGGCGATGGTGTCGCCGAGTATCCACACAATGGAGAGCCAACTTATGGCGACCAGTCCGGAGGCAAGCACATCGGTGAGCCAGTGGTAGCCGAGGTAGACGCGACTCGCTGCCACTCCGAGCGCCATCACAGCGCCGCCCGCGACCAGAGCGACTTGTCCGATGTGCCTCAGGGATGGCCAGAGCAGCCACACCACGAGGGCCAGGAACACGGCTGAGTTGAGAGTGTGGCCGGAGGGGAACGAGTACGTCGTGTCCGGGGCTCCCAGTCGGTCGACCTCGCTGGGGCGAGGACGTGCCACGAGGAGCTTCACTGCCACTGTGAGGAAGGCCGAGCCGCCCATCGCGATCGTGAACGTGGTCGCCCGCGCGAACTGACCTCTGGTGAGGAGAAGCAGGAAGACGACGATCGCCAAGCCGCCGACGACGAGCTCGCTGCCCAGGAACGTGAACGCCTGGGCCACGTGTGTGAGCGCTGGTGTACGCAACCTGAGGACGTCGGCAGCGGTCATGGGGTCAAGGCGGCTGAGTCCCTCGTGCTCGCCCGCGGCATCGGCCAGGGTGACAACGCCTGCTGCCGCAAGGCAGGTGACGAGCACTAGGAAAGTTCGCGGGCCGAGTAGATCGGCTGGGTGGAATCGGTCGGCCGCATCCTCACCTGGGGCAGCGTCCAGTCGTGACATGCCGTGACCCTAAGCGGACCTTCCGGTCCGGGACACCCGCGCCGACGGCACAGTCAGGTCGCGGTCAGGTTGGCCGAACCCTGGTCAGGTGCGGGTCAGGTTCACTGGGCCACCGTTGCAGAACGATCACCAGGGAACTTACCTGGCCGACCCACGAAGGACGACCACATGAGCTCCGCCTACTCACCGTTCGCCCGGTCTGCAGCTTCGGGCAGGCAGCACGTCGATATCGTCTCCGGCAGCTTCGGTGCGGGTCATGACGTGGCCGCGGACGCGATCGCTCAGCAGCTTCACGCTCGCGGCTTCTCCACCCGCACGTGGGACGTGGTCGACCTGATGCCGGGTCATCTGGGCCGGATGCTGCGCTCGGGATACCTCAAGCAGATTCAGTCCATGCCGGCGACCTGGCGATGGACTCTGGGTGCAATCGACCGGCACGCCTCGGTCACCCGTTGCATCGTCCGCGCACTCCGGACCGTGGAGGCCGCCTTGCTCGACATCGCCGCCGGTTGTCCTAACCACTTCGTCTCCACGCATCCCTTCCCCAGCCAGGCGCTGGGACACCTACGAGCCTCCGGTCGACTGAGAGTGCCGGTGACCACATATCTGACCGACATGTCCGTGCACCGACTCTGGGTCCACCCCGGCGTCGATACCCACCTCGCCGTCCACGACATCCCCGCCCGACAGGCAAGGAGCCTGGGTGCGGGGGAGACACTTGTCGTCAACCCGGCCGTCCGAGCCTCCTTCGCGGCCACCACCCGCACCCGGGCTGGACAGCGGTCGGCGCGGCGTGCGCTGGGTCTGCCGGACCACGAACGCCACCTGGCGCTGGTCACCGGCGGCGCGTACGGCATCGGCCAGCTCTTCGAGACCGCCCGCGACCTTGCTGCCACCGGTCTGGTCACACCTGTGGTGCTCTGCGGGACCAACACGCGGCTCCTCGCCAAGGTCGAGCGGCACCCCTCGATGATCGGACTCGGTTGGGTCACCGACATGCCGCGCGTGCTTCAGGCCGTTGATGTCGTTGTCCAGAACTCGGGTGGGATGACGTCCCTGGAGACCGGGGCGGCCGCTGTGCCGATGATCACGTACAGGTGCATCGCTGGTCACGGGGAGACGAACGCATCGGCACTGGACGTCGCCGGTCTCGCCTCCTGGGCACGTGACCCAGGGCAGCTGCACCGGTCACTTCTCAACGCATTGCACGTGCGAGCCCTGTGGTCACAGCGTTCGTGGATGGCGACCGACGTGGTGGACGCACTCTTTCCGGTTTCCGCACTGATCGCATGACCGGTTCCCCTGCCGTGTCGGCGCTCAAGGCCGGAGCGGTGCTGGGATCGACCCTGGCGGCCACCAACCTCCTCCCCTCACTCGCCACGATCACCCCGCTTCGGCGTCGGTTCCTACCCAGGTTGTCAGGTGTCAGCGACCGCCGCCATGTCGCCCTCACCTTCGACGACGGGCCCGATCGTCGTTCAACACCACTGTTCTTGGACCTGCTCGCCGCCAGCGGAGTCACGGCTACGTTCTTCCTCCTCGCAGCGCACGCGCAACGCGAACCGCAACTCGTGCGGGAGATGGCGGCGGCCGGCCATGAGCTCGCCGTGCATGGCTGGGAGCACGACTGCCTGGCCCTGCGCTCACCTGGGGGTCTCGGCAGCGAGCTGCTCCGCAGCCGCGCGGTCATCGAGGACGTGAGCGGCACCGAGGTCAGGTGGTACCGGCCGCCGTACGGCGTCCTGACCGGCGAAGGTCTCTACGCCGCCCGGCAGGCGCGCCTGCAGACGGTCCTGTGGTCGTCGTGGGGTGTGGACTGGTCCCGCCACGCGACGCCGGCCACGATCGTGGCCACGGTCTCCCGCTCTGCGCGACCCGGCGGTACGGTGCTGCTCCACGACACCGACCGGACAGCGGCCCCGGGGTCGCGGCGCGCGACCCTCGAGGCCACGGGCCTTCTGCTAGAGCGATGGTCCGGCGCCGACGTGCTCGTCGGCCCGCTGCGCGAGCACTGGTAGTCCGGTCCTCATCTGCGTAGCCGGAGTCGCCGCAGTGAACACGAACGTCTTGTAGGCCAGTAGCGCAACAGACGTCCCAGGGCGAGGCGGACCACGTTGGCCGAGATGTTGTCTGCCAGCCGACTGGTCATGCCGAGCAGGTCGTGGGAGAAGACCAGGGTGGCCACCGAGAGCCCGAGCCCGATGATGTTGAAGATGATGAACAGACCGATCTCGCGTCGGCCGCTCACCGCTGGGCTGGTCGCGCCAGGTGAACAGCCGGTTGCCGAGGTAGGTGACCACCATCGCCAGGGGCACCGCCACGATCCGCGCATGCGACGGGTCGGCGCTGATCAGGATCGAGTGGGTACGCAGCACCTTTGAACGAGGTGACATCGGCGACGTACCCGGCTCCGCCGACGGCGAGGACCGTGGCGACATCGGGTGAGGTGAGCTTCGCCAGGAGCTGTTCAGACCGCGACATCGTGCCGGTCTTCGCGACGGGGTGGGTGCGCCGCGGCGACGTCGGGCCGGTGGGCGAGCTCGCGCCAGCGCCACGTCGCACGCGGAGCATTGCCTCGCGGACGATGTCGCTCGTCATCTTCGAGGTGCCGACCGCGCGGTCGGTGAAGGTGATCGGCACCTCGGTGATGCGCAGGCCTAGACGGCTGGCCCGCCAGGTGTTCTCGATCTGGAAGCAGTAGCGGTTCGACTCCGAGTGCACCGCCCCGATCGCCTCCAGTGCGTCGCGCCGCATCGCCTCGAAGCCGGCGGTCGCGTCGTGGACGGTCATGCCCAGGACCAGCCGCACGAAGATGTTGCCTCCCCGTGAGATGGCGCGGCGTCGCAGCGGCCAGTTGCGCACGCCGCCGCCCCGCACGTAGCGGGACCCGATGGCCATGTCCGCGTGCTCGAGTGCAGCCAGCAGCGCCGGGACCCGATCCGGTGGGTGGGAGAGATCCGCGTCCATCTGGACGATGGCGTCGTAGCTCGCGGCGAGGGCCCAGCCGAAGCCGGCGCGCTACGCAGCGCCCAGGCCGTCCTTATCCTTTCTGCTGAGCAGGTGGAGCCGGTGGCGGTACTGGCGATGCGCTGTGACGAGCTTCGAGGTGCCGTCGGGGCTGTTGTCTTCCACGACGAGGATGTCGACGTCTGGTGCCTCACGCAGCACCGCGTCGAGCATGGCGGTAATGCCCTCGGCCTCGTTGTAGGTGGGGACGACCACGATGGTCTTCATGGCAGTTCCTTCCTCAAACGGTCGCTGATGGGGAGGTTGGAGCTGGCTGAGGCAGCGGACAGGTCGGTGCTTGGAGGGGAGAGCCGGGGCACGGCGCGCTGTACGTCTCGGTGGAGATAGATCGTGTGGCCGTTGACCTGTGCCACCGGGTTGTAGTGCTCTGCCAGTACGCGGGCTGTGACGGCACCCCCGCCGTGGAACCGCCAGGTGTTCACGTCGTGCCAGGTCACGAACCAGGTCGGTGCGCTCGGCCCGGACAGCAGCGAGTCGAGCGCGGCCAGCTTTGGGTCGAGAGTGCGGGCGGGGAGGCTCCACAGATAGGGGTAGGGAGAGCTCAACCCTGAGGCGCGGGTGACGTTCGCGTGGCCCCACGTCGTGACGATGGTGTCCCTCGGGTGCGAGACCTCCCGAACCGCTTGTCCCAACGAGGTGCCGGCCGTGGTGTGTGTGCCGGAGAGATCGACCCCCACCGCGACGGCAGCTGCCAACGCGACCACGACCAGCAACATGCGCGCTCCCGGAAGGTGGTGGGCGACGAGCAGCCCGGAGAGCACCGCGATCGGGATGACCAGCTGGATCAGGTAGTGGTCCCAGTAGCTGCCGCCGAGTGTGATGGAGACGACGTCGAAGAGCACGGTGGCGACCAGCGCCCACACCGCTGTGCTGCGCAGACGACGCGAGACCAGGGCCTGGCCTGTGACCGCCATCAACACGGCCCCACCGCTCAGCAGCCAACAGAGCGCCAGCGCCCGCAGCCGTGCGTCCGCCGCACTCCGGTTCGAAAGGGCCATCACCTGCCCGGCTTCGATTCGGAACGGGTACATCGCGTCGAAGACGCCGACCACCGACGTGCCGTGAGCCATGGTCCACAGCGCCACCACAACAAGGCAGGCCATCGCGCCAGCAGCGGCGGCCAGTATCGAGCGCACGAGGCGCGGCGTGGCAATCTCACCGCGGCGCCATGCCACGAGGAGGACGACAGAGGCAAACACTGCGACGTCGGCCATGTTCTGTTTCACCAGCAGTGAGCAGATCATCGCGGCTCCGGCCAACGCGGCCGCGACCGTGGCACGCCGCTCACCCGGATGGTCAATCGCCGTCAGGACGGCAATCAGGCCAACGACCACGAACGGTGCCGAGAGCAGCTCGCCGTTGACCGCCTGGCCACCGAGCAGCGGGGTGACGCACAGGGCCGCTGCGGTGAGCGCTGCCCACGGCGCGGAGCCCGGGCTGCCGAGGCGGCGAGCGAGGTGCGCCGTACCAAGGATGACCAGGACCGTGGCCAGACACCCGATCAGCCGCAAGGGGACCAACCCGCCGAGCTGGGCCGCGACTCGGAAGATGGTGATCAGCAGCGGAGGCCGATCTACCCAGTAGTTGCCGTAGAGCGACGAACCACCGGCGTGCCACTGCTGGCCGACCAGCAGGAACCCCGCTTCGTCACGGCTTGCATCAGTCGCCAGGTAGGGAAACCTGACCAGGACCGCGACCAGTGCGATCACGAGCACGGCGTACCTCTCGAGGCGGCGCGCGGACTCCATCAGCGGGGATCGCGACCTCGGCGCTTGCAGCCGCGACAGCGCAGGACCCGAAGAAGCGTGACTCTCCTCGGGAGCGGAGGTGGCGGTCATGGGTCGAGAGTGCGGCGACTGACCTGATCGGTACCTGACCACGTGGCGGATCGCGTTCCTGGCGGGGCTCCGGCGTCCGCGTGAGGCAGGATGACGATGTGACCAAGATCGGCATCTGTGAAGACGATGAGTCGGTACGACGTGTACTCACCGACGCCTTCCGGATGATCGGGCATGCCGTGGTCAGTGCTCGCAACGGCCAGGAGGCATTGCGCAACTTTCCGGTCAGTGCCGGCATCGACGTACTCGTGATCGACATCGGGCTTCCCGACTCAGACGGGCGGGACGTCTGCCAGGCGCTGCGCGCCGAAGGGCAGCACGCGCCGGTCCTGTTCCTGACCGCTCAGGACGCCGTGCACGACAAGATCGCCGGCTTCAACTCCGGTGGCGATGACTACCTCGCCAAACCGTTCCCTCTCCGAGTTGATGGCGCGCATCCAGGCGCTGCACAAGCGAACCCGACCGGTGCCCCAGGCCGTGTCCGGGTTGCAACTGGATCCTGACCGGCACGCGGTGCGCTACGCCGATGCCGAGGTGAAGCTCACCCCCACCGAGTTCCGGCTGCTGGCTTCGATCGCGGCCGAGCCCGGAACCATCGTCAGACGGCGGGCGGCTGTCGCGGCCGCCTGGCCCGACGGTGCGATGGTCAGCGAGAACACGATCGACTCCTTCATCCGTCGGCTCCGGGTGAAGCTGGAGGTCGTCGGCTCACCGGTAGCGCTGGAGACGGTCCGCGGAGTCGGGTTCGTCCTTCGATGAATGCACTGGGGTAGTTCCGGTCGGCGGGGACTTCGCACCCGCATCATCTGGACAAAAGCCCCCGGTGTGGAGGCTCGCCAGGGACGCGATGATCGGTACCGTGGGCCTCTCCCTAAACGGTGCCACCCGGAGCAACGTGACCTCCGCGCGCCGTCACCAGCTTCACGCTCATCCTGCCTCGCCGCTAACGTCCAGCAGTCAGGTTGTGGGCAGGTGTGATGTCGCACCCTGCCACCATGACCACTCGGTCCTCACCTGGCGAAGCCCCTAGCGGCGCAACGGTCATCGCCTGGCTCACGAACGGCAGTCCGTGGACTCGACAGCTGGCCAACAAGGTCCCCGAGGTGTCGGCCACCTTCTGGCTCCTGACCATCCTCTCGACCACCCTTGGTGCGACCGTTGCGGACTTCCTCTCGGCCAACCTGGGACCTGGCCTGGGGATGTCGGCCACGACGGCCAACGTGAGTCTGGTCGTCGCCGGCACCCTGATCTTTCAGCTCTCCACCGGTCGCTACGTTCCCGGCCTCTACTGGCTCGCGGTGGTCTTGGTCAGCGTGCTGGGCACCCTGCTCTCCGATGACCTGGTTGACAACCTGGGGCTCAGTCTCTGGGTCGTCTCCGCGGTCTTCGGCGTTCTGCTCGCGGTAGCCTTCGCGGGCTGGCACCGCAGCGAGCACACACTGTCCGTCCACGCCGTGCTCACCAGGCGGCGCGAGGCCTGGCACTGGTGCGCTGTCCTCTGCGCCTTCTCGCTCGGTACGGCGATAAGTGACCTCATCTCCGGCAAC
>JBDSXU010000078.1:0-5745 GCA_039926005.1 Marmoricola sp. | reverse complement strand
GGACTCGCCCAGTGCCGGGAGGCCGGTCAGGAAGTCGATGGCCGTGACCTGTTCGCCGGTGGTGACGCTGGCCCCGCGCTCCATCGCCTGGACGAGCAGGCCGAGGTCGAGACCAGCGAGCCGGGACCGCACGGTCTCGGCCGTGGCCTTGCGCAGCAGGTGCTCGAGGATCTGGGCCTCGCGGCCCTCCTCCCCGGTCTCGAACTCCACCTTGCCGCCGAGCACGTCGACGGCCGTCTCGAGGTCGACCACACGCGCCACGGCGTAGTCCTCACCCTGGGCGGTGGCCCGGTGCAGGGCGGCTGCCGCAATGGTCTCGGCACCCGCGATCGCGAAGCGGGCAGAGACCCCCGACCTCTGGTCGACCGAGCTGGACTCGCGCAGCGCACGGGTGAAGCGCGCCAGGATCTCGACCAGGTGCCCGGGTACGTCGGCCACGAGGTGTGCCTCCTGTCGGATCACGGCGATCTCGTCCTCGAGCTCGATCGGGTAGTGCGTGCGGATCTCGGCACCGAAGCGGTCCTTGAGCGGGGTGATGATCCGGCCGCGGTTGGTGTAGTCCTCCGGGTTGGCGCTGGCGACCACGAGCGTGTCCAGTGGCAGTCGCAGCGCGTAGCCCCGGATCTGGATGTCGCGCTCCTCCATCACGTTCAGCATCGCGACCTGGATGCGCTCGGCGAGGTCGGGGAGCTCGTTGATCGCGACGATGCCGCGGTGCGAGCGCGGGATCAGACCGAAGTGGATCGTCTCCGGATCACCGAGGCTGCGGCCCTCGGCCACCTTCATCGGGTCGACGTCGCCGATCAGGTCGGCGACGCTCGTGTCGGGAGTGGCCAGCTTCTCGGCGTACCGCTCGTCACGGCGCCGCCAGGCGATCTCGAGGTGGTCCCCCTTCTCGAGGGCGCGCCGCTTGGACGCGTGGATGATCGGTGCGTAGGGGTGCTCACCCAGCTCGGAACCGGCGATCACCGGTGTCCACTCGTCCAGCAGCCCCACCAGGGTGCGAAGAATCCGGGTCTTGCCCTGGCCCCGCTCACCGAGGAGGACGACGTCGTGGCCGGCGAGCAGTGCCCGCTCGAGCTGAGGGATCACTGTGGTGGAGAAGCCGTGCAGACCGAGCCAGGGATCGCGCCCTTCACGCAGCGCGTCGAGCAGGTTCGCGCGGATCTCCTCGCGCAGCGACTTCTGGACGTGGCCGCTCTCACGAAGCTGGCCCAGGGTGTTGATGTCAGGCGGGGTCGTCGTCACTCTTTCCACGCTACCCATCTCCTGCAATCCCAGGGTTTCCTCGGATCACCGACTTTGTTTCCTCGACGAGCCGGCGCGCTTGCCGAGACGCCGCAGGTGGGTACCCCCGAGCCCGCCTGCGACGCCTCGGGGTCTCAGGCGGGGACCGGGTCTGCGCGCAACGGTTCCGGGTCGGCCTTCCAGGCCTGGTCCAGGTCCCGGCCGACGGTCTCGGGCAGGAGACGGGCGGAGAACAGGCTGATGGCGGCGAATAGAGCGAGCTGAGCGGTGTAGCGGTAGCAGGTGTCGAACAGCTCGGACCAGGAGACCGGCCAGCGGACCGTAGATCATGCCGTACGGGACACCGAGCCCTCACTCCCAAATTGGCTACTAATAAAGCAAACACAATAGACAATTGCTCCTGGTGGCGCCTCCTGCCTCCGCCGTACGAGACACTCGGCTCCATGAGCCTCGGCATGGAGCCGCTTGCGTGTCCCTGCGGGTCCACGTCGTACGACGGGTGCTGCGGCCGCCTCCACCGCGGGGAGAGGCAGGCCGCTACCCCGGAGGAGCTGATGCGCTCGCGGTTCTCGGCGTACGCCGTCGGTGACGCGGACTACGTCTGGCGCACCTGGCACCCGCGCACCCGTCCCGAGCAGGTGGACCTGGACCCCGGCACTCGCTGGACCCGGCTCGAGGTCATCGAGAGCGTGGACGACGTGGTGGAGTTCCGTGCCCACTTCGAGGCGAAGAGCAGGGGGGTGCTGCACGAGCGGAGCCGGTTCGCCCGACGAGCCGGGCGATGGTTCTACCTGGAGGCAGAGAACTGAACCCGTTCGCTCCCTGGCAGCGAGCCGAGCAGCAGTCCCCCGGTGATCGACGCCTCGAACGCGGACGACGCGTCACCTCGGCCGGCGGGTCAGACGCTGAGCAGGACCGCCGACCCGTGGCCGAACAGCCCCTGGTTGGCGGTGATCCCGACCTTGGCGTTCTCGACCTGACGACCCGTTGCCTGGCCACGGAGCTGCCAGGTCACCTCGCACACCTGGGCCAGCGCCTGGGCGGGCACGGCCTCGCCGAAGCAGGCCAGGCCACCACTTGGGTTGACCGGGACGCGGCCACCGATCCTGGTGTCGCCGGCGCGCAGCAGTTGCTCGGCCTCACCCTGCTTGCACAGTGCGAGGTCCTCGATCCAGTCGAGCTCCAGGGCAGTGGACAGGTCGTCCGGTCCCCGGTCTCGTCGGTGTGCAGGGTCTCGACCACGAGCTCGACCTCGGTGCCGACCCGCACGTCCTCCACGCCGTAACCATCGGCAAGCTGGCCGAGCACGACGATGCCCTCGGGGAGCTCGACCGCGGCCAGCGCGAACGGAACGTAGGGATCAGTGGCCGAGACGTAGGGAGGCGGCGGCTGGTACTGCGCGTCGGTGTAGGACCAGATGGTCCCGCGCCGGGAGAGCTCGGTTAGCTCGAACTCCTCGCCGTCACACGCGGGGTTGCGGCAGAACCCTCCGTGCGGGGGAAGAACACGGAGCTGCAGGTGGTGCAGCGCGACGCGAGCAGGGCGGGCTCAGGCCCGGTGGTGAACCAGCCCTCGATGACAGGGGTCGCTGACGTCGTCGCGGGCTCGCTCACTGGCACTCCTAGAACTAGAACAGGTTCTCATTCTGGCACAACGTCAGACCCGTGGGCCGGTCCCCCACGGGTATGTCAGTCTTGCCCCGTGCCTGCTGCGATCGCGCTCGTCCTCGGGTTGCTGCTGTTGGCGGCACTCGTGGGCATCGTTGTACTCGTCACCCAGCTGAGCCAGTCCCGAGCCGAGGCAGCCGAGCTGCGGCGGGCTCTCGAGTCCGAGCAGGAGCTGCCGCGCGGCCCTCGTGCCACCCAGGCGGCCCAGGCTGCCGGCCTCGCGATGCGCACCGTCGTAGAGACCGCCAGCCGGATGCGCGAGCAGGGCATGCGCGGGATGCTGCTCAGCTCGATCGACGACCTGGCCGCCTGGGCGAGGGAGGACCGCAACGAGATCGCCCGGATCGCTGCCCCCGACGGCACCGTCACGATGATGTTCTCCGACATCGAGAACTCGACGAGCGTGAACAGCGAGCTCGGTGACCAGGAGTGGGTCAAGCTGCTCGGGGCGCACGACCGGTTGCTGCACATCTACGTCGACCGACACCGCGGGCACATCGTGAAGAGCCAGGGCGACGGCTACATGGTGGTGTTCCCGACCCCCGAGCTCGCCATCGGTGCCTCCTTGGGGATCCAGCGCGCGCTGAGCGCGAAACGCCAACGCAGTCGCCGGCTTCGTCGTACGCCGATCCGGGTGCGCATCGGGCTGCACACCGGCACCGTGATCGAGCGCGAGGGTGACTACTTCGGTCGTAACGTGGCAATGGCGGCACGCGTCGCGGCGATGGCCGACGGTGGCGAGATCCTCGCGACCGACGAGATCGCGGACGCCCTGCAGGAGTCGAAGGAGTTCCACTTCGTCGAGGACGACACCGTGGAGCTCAAGGGGTTACCGGGCGAGCACCAACTGTGGGTGGTTGAGGCGGCATGACCCACCTGAGCCCTGATGAGACGGCCAGGGTGATCGAGCTCTCGATGCACTTCGCCCGCGAGGGCATGACGGGCGAGCTGGTGGGGTTCCTCGATCACGGACTGCCCGTCGACGTCCAGGATGCCGACGGCAACACGACCCTGATGCTGGCCGCGTACCACGGCCATGACGTGACGGTCGAGACCCTGATCCATCGCGGAGCCGACGTCGACCTGCGCAACAACCGCAACCAGGCGCCGGTGGCGGGGGCGTTGTTCAAGGGCGAGGACGCCGTGGTCAGGCTGCTCATCGGAGCGGGTGCGGATCTCGATGCCGGAACTCCCTCGGCCCGCGACACCGCCGCGATGTTCGACCGCCTCGAACTGTTGGGCTGAAGCCAGATGGCCAGTGTCCTCGTCGTCGACGGCGCCAACGTCGTCGGCTCACGCCCGGACGGATGGTGGCGCGACCGCGCGGGTGCGGCGGCCCGGCTGCACGGTCGGCTCGCGGTCGCTGACACGTCCTACGACGAGATCGTGCTGGTGCTCGAGGGCCAGGCGAAGGCGGGTGTCCCGCGCGGCCGCGACGGCCATCTGCGCACCGTCCACGCTGCCAAGGACGGTGACTCCAGCATCACCAAGGAGGCCGCAGCCGCGAAGGAGCAGGGTCACGACGTCGTGGTGATCACGGCCGACCGTGCCCTCTCCCAACGCGTCGAGTCGCTCGGCTGCCGCACCATGAGCCCCAGCTGGCTGCTCGCGGTCCTCGACGGCTGAGCCCGGTCACCAGCCCTGGGTGCGCTTGAGCCGGATCACGGCCTCCAGGTCGAGCTCGTTGTCCTGGCGCCACCGCATCAACCGGCGCCGGTCCCGTTCGAGCTCGTCCGGCGAGGAACCCAGCGCCCCGTGTCGCCACCGGAGTGCGTCCTCCGCGTAGGCCACCCAGGCGATCGGTCGGGCGGAGCGGATCGCGTCCAGCGCCTCGACCAGGTCCAAGTCCTGCGCGAGCAGGACCGCGAAGCCCAGTGAAGGCCCGCGGTTGATCCCCATGTGGCAGTGGGTGAGCACGGTGCCGCCCTGCTCCATGGCCTCGAGGGCCCACCTCACGCCGACGTCGAACCATTCGCTCGGCACCTGCTGACCGGCGTCGTCCATCCCGTGATGGAGGTAGGTGACGTCCGGGCAAACCTCCGCGACCCACTCTTCGTCGCTCCACTCGATGCGGGCGTCGACGACATGGGTCACTCCGGCGGCGACCAGCTCAGCCAGCTGCCGACCGGCCAGGTCCTCGTCGCTCGTGTCCAGGTCACCCCCCACCAGCAGCTGAGGGGTGACGAATGCCGCGTCGGCGGTGGTCAGGAGAGGAGGTGGTCGGTGGTCCATCAGGGTCCGAATCTAGCTGTCCCACCGACAAGGCGAAACAAGCCTGCCTCAGCCGTCGCCAGGTGCCTGGTCACCGTCGGCCGGGAGGGTGGACGGCGTGGTGAGATCCGGGTTGCGGCCATCGACGGCCGGCCCGCCCTGGGCCGGGGCGGGATCAGTTCCGGGCGGGACCGGCTGGTTGCCGTCGTTGCCGCCCGGGCCGGGAGCGACCGGGGCAGGAGCGGGCGGGGCAGGAGCGACCGGGGCAGCAGCGACCGGGGCAGCAGCGACCGGGGCAGCAGCGACAGTGCCGGGACCACCACTCCCCTTCACACCACCGTTGCCGCCGACGGGTTTGGCCTTGGGCGGGAAGAACGCCTTGGCGGGCACGGTCGCGCCGGGCTTGGCCCCGTGCTTGGGGCCCTCGTTCGACTTGCCCTGAGAACCGTCGGCGTCCCTCCACACGGGTGCGGTGTTCGACGCCTCGTCTGATCCCGAGCTCCGGGGGCGCACGTAGGCAGGGGTGTCCTGATGGAGATTGCCGCGGCCGGGATGGCGGCCGATCAATCTGGTCGCCCGCCTGGGTTCCGGACGCGCATGGCTCAGGGAGCGGCTGGTC
>JBDSXU010000077.1:0-5953 GCA_039926005.1 Marmoricola sp. | reverse complement strand
ATACTCTCGCTTCGCTCGGGCAATAACGGGCCTCGCGTCGCTCGGGCGGGGCATGACCCTGCCGAAGCATCACGCTGCTTATTTGGCTCGCTTCGCTCACGCATGTGTCGGGCTCCTAGATGAGGGGGGCGGCGGGGCCGTCGGGACGTTGCAGGCGGGCGCTGACGATCTGGTCGGCGATCACAGCGACCTCCGACTGGGAGAGCCGGAAGTGGCCGCCGGAGGTGATCACGCTGACCACGGGGAAGATCCGTCGGGCCAGGTCGGGGCCGCCGGTGGCCGAGTCGTCGTCGGCTGCGTCGTACAGGGCCTGCACGACGGCCGTCACGCACTGGGTCTGGTCGAAGTCCTCGCGGTAGAGCTTCTTCAAGGAGCCGCGGGCGAACACCGAACCGGATCCCACCGAGTGGAAGGCCGTCTCCTCGTAGCGCCCGCCAGTGACGTCGTAGGAGAAGATCCGCCCGTGTCGGCTGATCAGGTCGTAACCGGCGAACAGCGGCACCACGGCGAGGCCCTGCATCGCCATCCCCAGGTTGCCCCGGATCAGGGCAGAGAGGCGGTTGGCCTTGCCGTCGATCGAGAGCGTGGTGCCCTCGATCTTCTCGTAGTGCTCGAGCTCGGTCTGGAACAGGCGCACCATCTCGACCGCGAGACCGGCGGTCCCGGCGATCCCGACGGCGGAGTACTCGTCGGCGGGGAAGACCTTCTCGATGTCGCGCTGGGCGATGATGTTGCCCATCGTGGCCCGCCGGTCACCGGCCATCACCACGCCGCCCGGGTAGGTCGCCGCGACGATCGTCGTGGCGTGCGGGGCCAGCGCAGCGGCGTCCCCCGGGGGCAGCAGCCGGCGTGAGGGCAGCAGGTCGGGCGAGACCAGCCCCACGAACTCGGCGAACGATGACGTTCCAGGGGTCATGAAGGCGTCGGGCAGGCGAGCGTCATTCATGAAGGCCTACTGACCACCCTTCTGGATGAACGACTTCACGAAGTCCTCGGCGTTGGTCTCGAGGACGTCGTCGATGTCCTCGAGGATGGCGTCGATGTCCTCGTCGAGCTGCTCCTTGCGTTCGGTGACGGCGTCGGCTGGTGCAGGCGCTGCATCGGCCGGCTCCTCCTCCTCATGGGACTTGCGCGGTTGCTTCTGCTCCTGAGCCATGGCGACCTCCTACGTACCTCGTTGACTCGACCCTATCCAGTCATCCACGGGCGGCTCACCCGAACACACCACTCGCCCTGCCAGGCGGGTTCCTATCAGCGCCGGGTGAGGGCCTCGAACAGGCCGAGCGCGGTGTCGTGCGTGTCCAGGAGAGCGCCCACGTGTGCCTTGCTGCCGCGCAGCGGGTCGATCGTGGGGACGCGCTGCAGAGACTCATGCCCCGGCAGGTCGAAGATGACGGAGTCCCAGGACGCGGCAGCGATGTTGTCGGCGTACTTGCTCAGGCAGCGGCCACGGAAGTAGGCGCGAGTGTCCTCGGGGGGCTCATGCATCGCCTCCTCCACAGCCTTGTCCTCGACGAGCCGCTTCATCCGACCCAGCTTGACCAGTCGGTGGTAGAGGCCCTTCTCGGGACGGAGGTCGGCGTACTGCAGGTCGATGAGGTGGAGCTTCGCGTCGGACCACTCCAGGCCGTCACGGTCCCGGTAGGAGTTCAGCAGCTTCAGCTTCGCCACCCAGTCGAGCTCGTCCGCACACTCGAAGGGATCGCGCTCCAGCCGCGTGAGCACGGACTCCCAACGTTCGAGCACGTCGCGTGTCGGGGCATCGGTCTCACCGCCACGACGCTCGGCGATATAGCGCTGGGCGAGGTGGAAGTACTCCCACTGAAGCTGGACAGCGGTCATCGTCCGGCCATCCCCCACCTCGAGAAGGTGCGTCAGCGTCGGGTCGTGCGAGACGTGTTTCAAGGAGGCCACCGGCCGGGAGACGCTGAGGTCGGTCGTGATGAACCGGTCCTCGATCATCGTGAGGACGAGCGCGGCGGTGCCGACCTTGAGATAGGTGGAGATCTCGGAGAGGTTCGCGTCGCCGATGATCACGTGCAGCCTGCGGTACTTCTCCGGATCGGCGTGCGGCTCGTCCCGGGTGTTGATGATCGGGCGCTTGAGCGTGGTCTCCAGTCCGACCTCCACCTCGAAGTAGTCGGCGCGCTGGGTGATCTGGAAGCCGTCGCCGTGCCCGTCCTGCCCGATGCCGACCCGACCTGCGCCGCAGACCACCTGGCGGCTGACGAAGAAGGGCGTCATGTGCCGCACGATGTCGCCGAAGGGTGTGGACCTGCGGACGAGGTAGTTCTCGTGGGAGCCGTAGGAGGCACCCTTGTTGTCGGTGTTGTTCTTGTAGAGCAGGAGGTCGCCCTCGCCGCTCACCGAGGCGAACCGGCAGGCGTCAAGGGCGATCTGCTCGCCCGCCTTGTCCCACCGCACGATGTCCAGCGGAGTGGTGCACTCCGGCGTGGAGTACTCCGGGTGTGCGTGGTCGACGTAGAGCCGGGCGCCGTTCGTGAGGATGATGTTGGCCAGTCCGAGGTCCTCGTCGGTGAGCTGGCTGGCATCGGCGACGTCACGGGACATGTCGAAGCCACGGGCGTCTCGCAGTGGTGACTCCTCCTCGAAGTCCCAGCGCGCTCGACGTGCCTTGAGGGTTGCAGTGGCATACGCGTTGACCAGACGCGTGCTGGCGACCATGGGATTGGCGTGCGGATGTCCCTGGACCGAGATGCCGAACTCGGTCTCGGTGCCCATGACCCGACGAACACTCATCGGCGCGTTCGGCTGGTGGAGGCGCTCATGCAGTCGAGCCTACGGTGCACGCACGCGGCGCAAACGCGGCATGCCGGGCGTGTCGACAATCACGGAGTTCGGTCGCAGCCGCTGTTAATGTGCCGGTGATCGGGCTCAGCCCGTGGCTCGGACGACACCACACCATGTGAGGACTGATCAATCATGCTTCGTCGGCGCTGCACCACGATCTCGGTGCTCGCGGCTCTGGCCTGCCTGGTCACCCTTCTCGGCGTCGCGCCGGTGGCGACGGCTGCCGACGGAGCCGCCGCGACCAAGCACGCGAGGAAGCACCAGTTCCACAAGAAGAAGGCACCCAAGGTCACCCGGACCGTGGGGCATCCCCCGGCGAACGCTGCGGTGAGACCGGGTGTGGTGTTCAACTATCCCAACCGCAGCAGGAACGAACAGACCGCCATCCGCAGGCGAGTGCTGAACACGATCAAGAGCACCTGGGGCGGCAGGCGTGACCGCCTCCACGCTGCGCACTCGAGCAACGGCACCATCAGGATCGCGACGTGGACCTTCAGGGACATGGCCATGGCGCGGGCGCTCTACGCCGCCCACCGCCGCGGCGTCAGCGTCCAGGTCATCGCCGCGAAGGACCCCAACAACGGCAGCGGTCCGTGGAGATGGCTGCGCAAGCGACTGAAGACCAGGCTCTACCACGTCGGGCACCGCGAGACGGCGAACCGGTGGAGCTTCGCCCGGACCTGCCGAGGTTCCTGCCGAGGCCGCGGCGGAACGCCTCACTCCAAGTACTTCCTGTTCCACAACGTCGGTTCCCGGCACCGGTCCACCATCACGATGCAGACCTCGATGAACCTGACGAGCATGGCCTACGAGGGCCAGTGGAACGAGGCGACCACGACCTGGAAGAGCAGCGTCTACCACCAGTTCTACGACGTCTTCCGCGAGTCGCGGCTCGACCGACCTGTCTCCGACAGCTACCGCCACTACACCAGTGGCGGGTTCCAGACCTTCTTCTTCCCGCGACCGCGCACGACCGCCGGCTACGACCCGGTCATGACCGCCTTGAGCCACGTCCACTGCACGGGCCACACCAAGATCCGCATCGTCCAGTACGCCATCTACGACGCCCGCGGGGTCTGGATCGCCAAGCGGTTGCGCGCGCTGTGGAACGCAGGGTGTGACATCAAGATCATCTTCTCGGCCATGAACCGTCCGGTGTTCAGCATCCTGCACGCCCGCTCCGGGCGTGGCGCCGTGCCGATGAAGCAGTCCGTGGTCCGCAACGGTTTCGGCGACATCGTCAAGTACAACCACAACAAGTGGATGGCGATCACCGGCCACTGGGGAACCTCGACGAAGGCGTACCTCGTGTTCTCCGGGTCGAGCAACTGGGGCAACCTGGCCTTCAGCTGTGACGAGCAGATGCAGCAGATCAAGAGCTACGCCTACACCCGGCCCCATCTGGTGGCCTTCGGGAAGACCTGGCGCCAGTCGTCCTCCCACGCACCACGGCCGGGACCGATCGACCCCGGCGCCCGAGGTGTACCGCAGGATCTGCCCGAGACGCTGACCTTCGGTGAGGGCGTGTACAAGTACATGACGGAGGACTAGACAACTCCTTTCCTGGCCTTCCCGGGTGGCGGGATCTGCGTCGCGTCGTGTTAGGTTCGCCGCGCTCACTCGGGTGTGCAACTCGGGCAAATCTGTCTTCGAACACGGGGAAATCATGCGTCAACGCAGGGAATCTGTTCTTCTTTCGGGCGTCGTGGCTCTTGCCAGCGCCATGACCTTGGTGGGTGCCGCCAACGCCACCGCCACCGCCGCTCCGACCGGGAAATCTGCTGCCGTCGTCTCGGCGGCCGACCCCGCGCCGGACCCCGACGCGGGCAAGCCACCGGCCAACAAGACGATCACCGAGGGCGACTACTTCAGCTACCCCAACCGGTCGTTCTCGTACGCCGTGGCCATCCGGAACCGCGTGCTGAACACCATCAACAGCACCTGGGGCGAGTACGTCGCCGTTCCCGACGACCCGGCCACCCCCCTGGTCGACGAGACCGAGCTGGCACACGGAACGATCCGGATGTCGACGTGGTCGTTCAACGACTCCACGATCGCCCACGCGCTGCATGCGGCCCGAAATCGTGGGGCGAGCGTGCAGATCGTGGCAGCGGAGAGCGTGAACAACGAGATGCACTACAAGGCCTGGAGTGACATCAAGCGGGTCCTCAACACCTCCCAGACCGATGACGACTTCGCCCGTGAGTGCCGGGGCGCCTGTCGTGGCACCGGCGGCACGCCGCACTCGAAGGTCTTCCTCTTCGACGACGTCGGCTCCCGACACCGCCACAACGTCGTCGTCCAGACCTCCATGAACCTCACCCGGAAGGCCTACCGCGGCCAGTGGAACTCAGCCACGGTGATGTGGAACGAACCCGTCTACGGGGACTTCCTGGACATCTTCAACCAGTCGGCGGCGAGGGGCAGCGCCGGCACCGGATATCGGAAGTGGACCCACGGCGGGGTGACCGACATCTTCTTCCCAGGTGGGACGGCCTCCAACGACCCGGTCCTGGACGCGTTGGACCACGTGCACTGCACCGGAGTCACCGCAGGGGGGATCAGGGGACGTACGCGAATCCGGATCATCCAGTACGCGCTCTACGACACCCGCGGCAATGCGATCGCCAAGAAGCTGCGCGGGCTGTGGAACAACGGCTGCAACGTGGCCATCATCTACTCGGTCACCAGCCTCCCCGTGCTGAAGATCCTGCGGAGCCATTCGGGTCGCGGTGCCGTCCCCATGAGGCAGTCGGTGACCAAGGACCGCCACGGCACCATCGTCGACTACAACCACAGCAAGTGGATGGCGATCTCCGGCAACTACTCGGGTGTTTCACACGGCGCCTACATGGTGCTCGCGGGGTCGGCGAACTGGAGCGACTTCGCCTACCACTGTGACGAGCAGATGCAGCAGATCTTCGGAAGGAGCTGGGTCGCCCCGTTCTTCCACACCTTCGACACCACCTGGCGACAGAGGACGTCGAGGCCGCCGTCGTCGGGTCGCACGACCGACGGTGGCAGGATGATGGAGAACATTCCCGAGCAGCCGACCTTCGGCGAGGGCATCTACGCGAACCTGTCCGAAGACGGTTAAGGGCTCCAACAAAGCCGAAAGGGCGCCGACCTCGCGGTCGGCGCC
>JBDSXU010000076.1:0-6784 GCA_039926005.1 Marmoricola sp. | reverse complement strand
GGAGCAGGCCCGCCGATCGCTGGTGCCCTCCGAGACGACGCTGCTGGGTCTGGTGAAGCACGCGACCTTCGTCGAGAAGGTCTGGTTCGATGAAGCCGTCACCTGCCGGTCGCGCTCGGAGATCGGCATCCCCGAGACGCCGCACGAGTCCTTCGTCCTCGCCGACGAGGACACCATCGACACCGTGCAGCGGGCGCACCGCGAGGCCTGCGCTTACTCCCGCAGATCGACGCCACCCCTGGGGCTTGACGACACCGTCCTCGGCAACCGGCGGGGACCACTCCCCCTGCGCTGGGTCTATCTCCACGTGCTGCGCGAGCTGGCTCAGCACTGCGGACACGCGGACATCCTGCGCGAACAGATTCTCCATGAGCGGCCCTGACTCGGCGCGTTCTCGAGTCGGTCGGCATCCGGGCACGCGTGCCCCACGAGCGGGCTCGCCACGGGCCGAGGGGCGAGGCAGGATGACAGGCGTCAGCCAGCGTAGGCGTGACTGCCCCGACCGGAGGAGATGAAGTGGACACCACGATGCGGGCCTCGGTGCTGACCGGGCCACAGACGATCGAGCTGCAGGAACGCCCGGTTCCCGAACCCGGCCCTGACGAGGCGCTGGTGCGCGTCGGTTCGGTCGGCGTCTGCGGCTCGGACGTGCACTACTACCAGCACGGCCGCATCGGGTCGATGGTCGTGGAGGGTCCGCTCGTGCTGGGCCACGAGGTCGGCGGCACCATCGTCGCGGTAGGAAACGCCGTGGATCCCACACGCGTGGGTCAGCGCGTCGCCCTCGAGCCACAACGGCCGTGCCGCCGCTGCCGGCAGTGCAAGACCGGGCACCTGAATCTGTGCCCGGACATGGAGTTCTTCGCGACCCCGCCGATCGACGGGGCATTCTGCGACTACGTGACGCTCCCGGCGGACTTCGCGCATCCAGTGCCGGACTCGCTCTCCGACGCCGCCGCCGGTCTGCTCGAGCCGCTGTCGGTCGGGATCTGGGCCAACAAGAAGGGTGGTACGGCGGCCGGCAGCCGGGTGCTCATCACCGGCGCGGGACCCATCGGGGCGATGGCGGCCCTCGCCGCACGTGCCATGGGCGCCACCGAGATCATCGTCTCCGACCCCGTCGAGTCACGACGAGAGCGGATCACCGAGCTCGCCGGGGCCCGTGCTGTCGACCCGACCGCCAGTTTCGACCCGACCGAGGTGGGGGCCGACGTGTTCCTCGAGTGCTCGGGTGCGACCCCTGCCCTCCTCGACGGGCTGAAGGGGCTGCGACCTGGCGGCACCGCGGTGATGGTCGGTCACGGTGAGGAGAACATCTCGTTGCCGGTGCAGGACCTCCAGGTGCGCGAGGTGACGCTGACCGGCATCTTCCGCTACGTCGACACGTGGCCGGTCGCGATCTCCCTCGCCGCCACGGGGCGGGTCGACCTCGACGCACTCGTCACCGCACGTTTCGACCTCGACGACGTGGAGGCCGCTCTCACCAGCGACTCTGACCCGATGAGCATGAAGTCGGTCGTGGTCGTCAGTGAGGGAAGCCGATGAAGAACCCGTTCAGCCTCGAGGGCCGCACAGCGCTGGTCACCGGTGCCAACCGTGGACTCGGCCGTGCCTTCGCCGAGGCGATCGCGGACGCGGGCGCCGACATCGTGGTCGTCGGCCGGCACGAGGACCGCAACCGTGAGGCGGCCACCGAGATCGCCGAGAGGTCGGGCCGTCGTACCACCGTCGCGACCGGCGACGTCTCCGACCCGGACGACGTGAGCCGCATCGTCGCGGAGGCAGTGGCTGCACATGGTCGCATCGACATCCTGGTCAACAACGCAGGTGTCTGCTTCCATCGGCCGGCGCTCGAGGTGCCCGACGAGGAGTTCGCCGAGGTCTTCGACGTCAACGTGACCGGGCTGTGGCGGATGTCGAAGGCCGTGGCGCCGAGCATGATCGAGGCGGGCGGAGGCTCGATCGTCAACGTCGGGTCGATCTCCGCGATGATCGTGAACCGTCCGCAGTGGCAGCCGGCGTACAACGCGTCGAAGGCCGCGGTCCACCAGCTCACCAAGTCGCTCGCGGCGGAGTGGGCGCCACACCACATCCGCGTGAACGCGATCGCCCCTGGTTATGTGAAGACCGAGATGGCGCCCGTCGACGAGCCGCAGTTCCGGCGGCACTGGATCGAGGACGCACCGATGCGGCGCTACGCGACGCCCGAGGAGATCGCGCCGAGTGTCGTCTACCTCGCGAGCGACGCGGCGTCCTTCACCACGGGTGCTGTGCTCGTCACCGACGGTGGCTACACCCTCCACTGACGCCCGTGGCGCGTGTGTCGTCCGCAGACTTCGCAACGTGCTGTCAGTTGACCATCACGGCGTCGACGTCGATCCGCGGCCGACCGGGTGTTGCGGAGTTCACCACCGAGACGGTGTGACCCGCCCCGGTCAGCGTCCCGGTCCACACCACGCTGCGATGGGTGGCTGTGGAGGCGTAGGTGTCGATGGTCGCGCGCAGCACGCCATCGACGAGCACCTTCGCCTTCCCACGGTTGGCGGCCTTCTCCATGACCACCGCGACCGGTCCGCCGGAGTCGAACACGAAGTTCGCCCGCGCCCCAGCGGCGGTCGTCTTGCGGTCCTTCCCGCCCGACCAGCAGGTGCAGGTCGACGTGCCCCAGACCCCCTGGTAGGTCACCGTGAGGTCGCCGTAGCCGTAGGAGGAGCCGTTCTCCTGGTACACCGCCGGGCCGTTGGCGAAGGACTTCTGCGTGATGTTCTGCGCGCAGTCCTTGACCCGCACGTCGTACCCGTCGACGTGGAAGCTGCCGCCACCTTCCTGGTCCTCATAGTCCGAGGTGACGTAGGTGAGCGACATGGAGGACGACCATCGCGACCACGGATCCGGATCAGCGCCCGCGTAGAACCTGCGATAGCTGGAGCCGCAGATCCCGGACGCGTCTGAGGCAGTCCAACGGGCGTTCATCGAGATGTCGTCCGTCTCCCTGAGGAAGCCGTCGGCGTCCGGCGCCATCGGCCCGATGGTCGTCCCCGAGACGAATCCCGCCGCTGCAGGGAGGTTGAGCTTCGGTGGAGTCGTGTCCGCGGCTGCCCCGGCGCTTGGCGCCACAGCAAGGACGAGCGTGCACAGGAACGCGATGAAAAGTCGTGGGTCGAGTTTCATGGACTGCGCGCCCCCGAGTCGATGGAGTCTGGTCGACTCGATGTGAACACAGGGGTCGGGCGCTGGTCCATGAGAACCGGGGCCCGGTGTAGTCCAGTGGGATCACCACCGTTGGCAGGCGTCCGAATCGGGAATCTCAGAGGACTAGGTCGCCAGGGTCGCCGGGAACGTCGACAGCGTGCTGGCGCAGCGCCGTCAAGGGCACGAGCTCGAGCACCGCCTGGTTGGTCGAGGCCAGCACGACGGGCGCCGCGCATCCCGCCTCGTGCGCACGCGCCCAGTTCGTCGCCGTCACGCACCAACGATCGCCCGGCACGAGACCGGGAAACCCGTAGAGCGGCATGGGTGTCGTGAGGTCGTTGCCGATACTGCGCTGGTGGTCGAGGAACTCTGTCGTGACGACCGCGCAGATGGTGTGGCTCCCGAGGTCCTCCGGGCCGGTGCTGCAGCAGCCGTCGCGATAGAACCCGGTCAGCGGGTCCGTGCCGCACGGTTGCAGCTCCTCGCCCAGGACGTTGAGTTCGCTCACGTCCCCAGCATCGCTCATCGCTGCGGGTCCGGCCACGAACCCTCGTGGGCGTGGCGCCGGAGCTCGACGTCGCGATCGCGGTGGGTTGCACGGAGCCCGGGCAGGCGGTCGGGGCAGTCTTCGGAGGCGGTCCGCAGATAGTGCTCCGGGCCCTGCTCGAAGTGCGCCAGCAGCTCGGGCGGCAACAGGGTCTCGTCGCCATCGAGGTCGGAGAGCGGCGCGACCTGGCTCTCGTGCGCACGGATCGCGTGCCGCTTGGCCCGCAGAGAGTCGTCCTCGATCGCGAACGGGTGCAGCAGCGGCCACGGCGCCTGGTCGGGGTCGCCCCAGTGCCAGAACCAGAGGGGGTACTCCCAGAGATCCGCGCCCGTACGACGCGCCGCGGCTGCCCCCGAGCGCCCGGCGGCCTCGTGATCGGGGTGGCCGTCGTCTCGCCAGGGAGCGACGATCAGCGCCCCGCGTCCGTCGCCGACGACCTCGACGAGGCGAGCGGTGAGCTCGTCCTGGAGCTCACCCAAGCCGCCGTCCGGGAGCTCGAGCCGATGGACGTGCTCGGCATCGACCCCGAGCACCTGGGCTGCGTGCCGACCCTCCTCCGCCCTGATGACGGCCAGCTGCTGCGGCGTACGCGTGGGTGAGCGAGGGTGGCTGCCCTCACCGTCGGTCGCGCACACCACGTCGACCACCAGGCCCAGGTGTGCCGCGGTGGCGATCAGGCCGCCGGCACCCAGCGTCTCGTCGTCCGGGTGTGCGGCGAGCACGACCAGCCGGCGGAACCCATCGAGGCGGACCGGGTCGCCGGTCCCCCACTCGGGCCGGCTTCGCCAGACGGTCGAAGGTGTCCCGGGGCCGACGTCCGTGAACGAGCTCCGCTCCCCTGAGCTCACCATGCGGCGAGGAACTCCAACGCCTGGCGGTAACCGTCGATCCCCTGGCCGGTGATCTCCTTCGCGGCGTACTTCGTGACCACGGAGTGGTGCCTGAACTCTTCGGGGCGCGCCTTCGGGTCGCTGATGTGCAGCTCCACCATGGGAGCTGTCAGCTGGGCGCAGGCGTCGAGCAGGGCGAAGGAGTAGTGCGTCCATGCGGCGGCGTTCAGCACCATCGGAGTGGACTCGTCGGCGGCCTGGTTGAGCCAGTCGAGCATCTGGCCCTCGTGGTTGGTCTGTCGCACCTCCACGTCGAGGCCCAGCGGGAGGCCCCACTCCCTGCAGAGTTCGGCGAGCTCCGCGTGCGTGGTGGAGCCGTAGATCTCCGGCTGGCGTCGTCCGAGCCGCCCGAGGTTGGGCCCATTGAGCACGAGTACCTTCACCTCGAGACTCCCCTCATCTGTTCGTACGCCGCGCGCAGCGTCTCCTCGTCGGGATCGGTGAGGATCGCCGGTCGGGCCAGTGCGTCCAGCACCACGAACCGCAGGTGTGCCCCGCGTGCCTTCTTGTCGATGCGCATCGTCGCCAGCAGGTCCTCGAAGTCGAGGTCCTCGACATGGGCGGCAGCAAGGGTGGTCGGCAACCCGACTGATGCGAGCACTGCTGTGTGCCGGGTCGCTGTCGCGTCGTCGAGTCGTCCGCCGAGCCGGGCCAGCTCCGCCACGAACACCATGCCCAGGGCGACGGCCTCGCCGTGCCGGACCCCATAGCCGGTGGCCTTCTCGACGGCGTGCGCCAGCGTGTGGCCGTAGTTGAGCGCCTCGCGACCGGGGTGCCCGTCACTGCCACCCCGCTCGCGGAGGTCGCTCACCACGACGTCGATCTTGACCTGGATCGCGCGCTCGACGAGCTCGCGGAGCTGGCGCGACCGCGGGTCGAGCGCATCGCAGGGCGATGCCTCGACCAGCCCGAGGATCTCGGGATCGGCGATGAAGCCACACTTCACGACTTCGCCGAGCCCGGCGACCAGCTCGGGCTCGGGCAGCGACGTCAGCACGTCGAGGTCGCAGATCACCCCCGAGGGCTCGTGGAAGGACCCCACCAGGTTCTTCCCGGCGCCAGTGTTCATGCCGGTCTTCCCGCCGATCGCCGCGTCCACCATGGCCAGCAGGGTCGTCGGCACGTGCACGACGGGGACTCCCCGCAGCCAGGTGGCGGCGATGAAGCCACCCATGTCGGTGGTCGAGCCGCCGCCGATCGTCACGACCGCGTCGGATCGGGTGAAACCCGCGGCACCCAGCCGTTCCCAGGCACCGACGGCCACCTGTGCCGTCTTCGCCGCCTCGCCGTCGGGCAGGGGCACGTGGAGGACGTCCACGTCGTCGCCGAGCAACGTCACGACCCGCTCGGCCAGCTCCCTGAGTGCCTCGGAGTGGCAGACAGCGACCCGTCGTAGGTCCGGGCCGAGCATCGCGGGCAGCTCGTCGAGGACGCCGTGACCCACCGCGACGTCGTAGGGCGAAGCTCCGCCGACATGCAGCCGGGTGCGCTCAGACATGCTCGTGGTGCTCGGCCTCGACGACGGATCTGACGTGTTCGACCACCTCGTCGATGTCGAGGCCGTCGGTCGCCACGACATGAGCGGCCACCGACTCGTAGAGCGGGGTGCGCTCGTCGATCAGCTGCTTGATGCGTCCGCGGACGTTGCCCATCAGCATCGGCCGCGAGACCCCGAGGCCGACGCGTTTCGCCGCGTCGCTCAGGCCCACCTGCAAGAAGACGACCCGGTGACCGGACAGCGTCGCCCGCGTCGTCTCGTCCAGGATCGCGCCGCCACCGAGGGCGAGGACACCGTCGTGGGACGCCAGCGCCGCGAGCACCGCATCCCGCTCCAGCTCGCGGAAACGAACCTCGCCGGAGTCGACGAAGATGTCGGAGACGCTCCTGCCCTCACTCGCCTCGACGTCCTGGTCGGTGTCTCGGAACCCGACGCCCCAGAGCTCGGCCAGGCGGCTTCCGACCGTCGTCTTGCCTGCGCCCATCGTCCCGACGAGAACCAATCGTGGTGCGCTCAACGGAATCTCAGGGTGTCCAGGTAGGTCTCGACGTTGCGGCGGGTCTCGGTGAGCGAGTCACCGCCGAACTTCTCGAGCACGGCGTCGGCGAGCACGAGGGCCACCATCGCCTCGGCGACGATGCCGGCGGCGGGGACGGC
>JBDSXU010000075.1:0-2608 GCA_039926005.1 Marmoricola sp. | reverse complement strand
GATGACCAACCCGACATGGAGACCTAGGACCACGGTCGACGGTGGGGTGAGCCCCCGGCGCTCGGAACCCGCCACGCCTCGCGGGGTGCCGCTGTGGCTCCGATTCCTAGGGGTGACCCTCCAGTCGGTGGGCGAACCCGACAAGTCCGGGACGCGTGCCTGGGTGGTCTCATCCGGTGCCGGGGGCATGGGCGTGGCGGCGCTCTTCTTCGACACCGCCGAACAGGACCGAACCGACACCACACGAGAGGACCAGACATGATCAAGCAGACGACCTCGAGGGAGATCGGGGCCGACCAGCGGATCGCCCCGGAAGGTGCCGCACCCGCAACCGGACCCGTAACCCTCATCAACAGCTTCCAGGTGGCCCCCGGACGCGATACCGCCTTCCGCGCCCTGTGGGGGGAAACCAGCCGCTACTTCATCGCCCGACCCGGGTTCGTGTCGTTGCGGCTGCATCGTGCGGTGAACGACGACGCGCCTTACCGCTGGGTGAACGTCGCAGTCTGGGAAAGCGAGGCGGCCTTCCGTGCCGCACACCGAACCGAACAGTTCGGAAACCTGGTGACGGCCCCAGGATGGTCGGAGTTCCCAAGCATGCCTTCGTTGTTCGAGGTGGACACCGAGGTCGGGCAAGCCCGCCAGCAAACAATCGACCCGTGGCCCCTCACGACCGAGTAGATGCCACACCGGGGGGCACTGCTGCGTTGAGCGATCGCGAGCGTACGGCGCCGCAAGCCTTCCGGCCGAGCGACGGCCGGCGGACCCAGTGCGCCACACGACCCCGTTTCAGTCGGACAGGACGGCCGCCTGAGCACTCGGTGCGACTACCAACCGGAAGATCTCCTGCGCCGACACCCTCGCGGGGGCCATCAGCGTTGCTGGTCGTCACACCTCACCATCACCGACCCCGCCCACGGAAGTGATGCCACCCCTGTGCGCGAGTAACGTCGGTGACCGTGGCCGTTGTATCTGAGCCGGACCCGATCGCCGTTGTCGTCGCCAACATGGGGGCCCGGCTCGACGCGCTCGCACCGGGCGACCGGGTGCGCCGCGAGTTCTTGGGTACCTATCAGCGGACGACGTTGGCGGTTGGGTCGGCGATCGAACGGGGCGTCTTCGAGAACGGCGAGTGGGTCGAAGCTTGGGACGTCGCGTTCGCGAAGCTGTACCTGGCTGCTCTCGACGCGGATCTCACCGGCACTGGTCACATCCCTCGCCCGTGGCGCCTTGCGTTCGGTGCCCCGGCCGAGTTGCCGTCGCTGCGCCACGTGCTGCTCGGCATCAACGCGCACATCAACTTCGATCTACCGCAGGCCCTGCTCGCAGTGATCACCGCTGACGAGTTCGCCAACCCGAGAGTGCTTGACAGTCGTCGCCGAGACCACGAGCGCATCGACAGCGTCCTCTCCGCGCGGGTCGCAGCCGAGGACGACGAGCTGTCGGCGAGATCGCCTCGCTCCCTGCTCGACAGGGCCCTTCAACCGCTGAACCAACGAGCCTCGAAGCGGTTCCTGCGCGAGGCACGGTTGAAGGTCTGGCACAACACCATGGAGCTCCAGGACGCGCGACTCCAAGGGCCCCACGCCTACGCCATCCGGTTGGCCGAGCTCGAACTGCTCAGCGCGGCGCGCATCGCGGACCTCTTGGCACCTGGGCAGGTACTGCTAAAACTCGCCGTTGCCGGCTTCGGTGTGACCCTCCCTCCGCCAGCCTGAGCTCACGGTGCCGGGCGCCACGACGGAGTCGCTCATCAACGACGCATCCGCCTCAGTCCCGGGACCGGGCCGCCACGTTGCCAGCACCAGGTCGGCCAGAGGCACATCGCCGGTCACGTCGCGGCTCAGCTCGTCGGGAGACATCCGCGCGGCTGCCACCCGGCACAGGTCCACGACATCCGCCACGATGGTCACGCCCGCCTCGTGTTCACAGGCCAGCGAACCCGGACCCGCTGAGGATGCTCTCGCCGTATTCGACGGCCTCGTGATAGTCGTCGCCCTCGGGGTTGATGCTGTGGATCTTGTTCTCGAGTACGCCGCCGTCGGCCTTGAGCCCTCCTCGCTTCATGAGTGCTTCCTCGATCGCCCGGCATGCGCCTCGCGACAATCCGCTGGCCCCTTCGATCGGTGCGATGGTGAAGCGACCTCCGTGCTGGGCCAGGCGGCGGACGATGTTGCTGGTAATCCCGACATAGGAGATCGAACCGCTCGGCGATCGCCCGACGTAAACGAGGTAGACGTCCGGCCCGCCCTCGAGCCTCGTGGGCACTCTCTTGGCCCTGCCGAAGATCTTGTCGAGGACCTTCTTCTTGGTCGCCTTCGACCACGGGAGGAGGCGCTCGACGAAGTCCCTGACGGCGCGTGCGGCCGGTTCCCCGCGCTTGGCGAACCGCTTCAGCATCGCGACGGTCTTTACGGAGTCGCCGAACACCGGCAGAAGACCCAAGGCACTCAACCCTGCCGCACGGAAGTCGCGCTTCCATCGATCGGCGCCCAAATTCCGGACGTCGCCATAGTCAGCAACACCGCTGGCAAGGTGCCCAGCCAGGTATTCGACGGATTGGATCTGTTCGTCCCGGATCCCGGCCCTACGGGCGCACGACTCACAA
>JBDSXU010000074.1:0-3960 GCA_039926005.1 Marmoricola sp. | reverse complement strand
GTGGGTTCGAGGACGGCGGTGGGCTCGGACGCAGTCATGACGCAACTCCTTGCAGGATGCCGGTGACAGTGGCCGAGAACGAGGTCCAGTCGTCCGTCTGCCGTTTCAGCTGGGTCCGCCCGTCCGGCGTGATCCCGTAGTACTTGCGGTGTGGCCCGGTCTCGCTGGCCACGACGTAGGAGGTGAGGGCGCCGGCCGAGTAGAGCCGCTGCAACGTCCCGTAGACCGAGGCCCTCGTCGTCGACTACGGCAAGCACCGCGAGGTCGAGCACACCGTTGACACCCGGCGTGGCGTGCGAGGATCGGGTGCATGGACGCGCAAGAACGGCGGGTGCTCACTGCCTGCAACCTGTGTGAGGCGATCTGCGGCCTCGAGCTGACCATCGAGGACCGGCCGGAGGGTCCGAAGGTCACCTCGATCCGGGGCAACCCGGACGATCCCCTCTCCCGCGGGCACATCTGCCCCAAGGGCGTGGCGCTCGCCGACGTCTACGACGACCCCGACCGGCTCCGACACCCCGTCAGGCGGGTCGGCGACGGGCAGGACGCCGAGTGGGTGGAGATCTCCTGGGACGAGGCGCTCGACATGACCGCCGACGGCCTCGCGGCGGCGATCAACCAGGGCGGCCGGGATGCGGCGGGGATATACCTCGGCAACCCCAACGCCCACTCCCTCGGGGCCCAGACCCACGGCGCCACGATGATCAAGACCTTCAAGACACGCAACAAGTTCAGTGCCAGCTCCGTCGACCAGATCCCGCACCAGTTCGTCGCCTGGCAGCTCTTCGGTCACCAGCTGCTGATCCCCATCGCCGACATCGACCGAACGTCCTATTTCCTGGTCTTCGGGGCCAACCCGATGGCCTCCAACGGCTCGCTGATGACGGTGCCGGACTTCCCCAACCGGGTGCGCGAGCTGAAGAAGCGCGGCGGGAGGATGGTCGTCTTCGACCCCCGGCGCACCGAGACCGCAAAGGTCGCCGACGAGCACCACTTCGTGCGACCGGCCACCGACGCCGTAGTGCTCCTCTCGATGCTGCACGTGCTGTTCGAGGAAGGGCTCACCGATCCGCCGAAGTACATCGAGGGGATCGAGTCGGTGCGGATGGCCGTCGCGGACATCACGCCGGAGTACGCCGAGAAGGCCTCCGGTGTCTCGGCAGAGGAGATCCGGCGGATCACTCGAGAGTTCGCTTCCGCCGACGGGGCAGCGGCGTACGGCCGGATCGGGCTGTCCACCCAGGGCTTCGGCTCCATCTGCCAGTGGGCGATCCAGTGCCTGAACATCCTGACCGGCAACTTCGACCGCGAGGGTGGGGTGCTGTTCCCCGAGCCGGCTGTCGACATCGTCGGCAAGGCGATCGTGGGCCGTGGCCACTACGACGTGTGGCGCAGCCGGGTGCGGGACATCCCCGAGTTCGCCGGGGAGCTGCCGGTCAGCACGATGCGCGAGGAGATCGAGACCCCAGGCGAGGGACAGATCCGCGCGATGCTCACCATCGCCGGCAACCCGGTGCTGTCCACCCCGGACGGCAGCCGGCTCGGCGAGGCGCTCGCGGGACTGGACTTCATGGCCGCGGTCGACATCTACCTCAACGAGACCACCAGACATGCCCGCGTCGTGCTGCCCCCGACGACGACGCTCGAGCGTGACCAGTACGACCTCGTCTTCCACACCCTGGCCGTACGCAACACCGCACGGTTCACTCCCCCGGTCTTCGAGAAGGCCGACGACGCGATGCACGACTGGGAGATCTTCCGCGAGATCGCGCTGCGGACGAGCTCGCGGCTCGCGAGGAAGAAGCCCATGGCCAAGGCGCTCACCGAGCGGGTCTCGCTGAGCGTGAGCCCGTCGACCGTCGTCGCGACGCTGCTGCTCACCGGGCGGCGTACGACGATGCGTGCGCTGCGCTCGCACCCCGAGGGCGTCGACCTAGGACCGCTGAAGCCGACGATGCCCGAACGCCTGCAGACCAGGGACAAGCTGATCCATCTCGCTCCGGACCTCGTCATCGCCGACCTGGCCAGGCTGCGACGGGCCATGGAGGCGCAGTTCGCCGCGGACACCCTGGGCAACGACGGGCTCGTGCTGATAGGACGGCGGCACCAGCGCGACAACAACTCCTGGATGCACAACACCGAGCGGCTGACCCGGGGCAAGCCGCGGCACCAGCTGCTGATGCATCCCGACGACCTCGCCACCCATGGCCTCACCGACGGAGCCAGGGTGGTGGTGACCTCGCGCGTCGGCGAGGTGACGACCGAGGTCCGTGGCACCGACGACATGATGCGCGGCGTGGTCTCGCTCCCCCATGGCTACGGCCACCAGGCGGTCGGCACGCGCCTGAGCAAGGCGAGCAAGGTCGTCGGCGTCTCTGTCAACGACCTCACCGATCCCGAGCGTCTCGACGTCTCCGGCAACGCTGCCCTGAACGGCGTGCCGGTGAGGGTCACGCGGGCCTGAGCCGCAGGTCGACGCCAGCGGGTTTGTCGCCATAATGAGCCGATGCAGACCTCGTCACCCGACGTCCTTCTCGCGGGGCTACCGCGCCACGCACAAAACCTGTTCCACGCGCGGATGGAGCGTTGGCTTCCTGACCTGGAGGCGGCCCTGGTCCCGTTGTACGCCGACCCTGTCCAGGTCCGCGACCGCCTGGTGTCCATCGCCGCGACGGCGTTCGCGTCGAGGTCCGAGGAGCTGCATGCTCTCGACCTGAAGCGCTCACTGGCCCCGGACTGGTTCCAGCGTCCCGAGGCGGTGGGCTATGCGGCGTACGCCGACCGCTTCGCCGGCACCCTCGAGGGGGTGGGCGAACGTGCGTCGTACCTCGAGGACCTCGGCGTCAGCTACCTGCACCTGATGCCGCTGCTCACCCCACGGCCGGCGCCCAACGACGGTGGCTATGCCGTCCAGGACTACCGCAGCGTGCGGCGCGACCTCGGCTCGATGGAGGACCTGCGCGGCCTCACGAAGGTGCTGCGCGAACGAGGGATCAGCCTCTGCCTCGACCTGGTGCTCAACCACGTCGCCAGGGAGCACGAGTGGGCGCGCAAGGCCCAGGCCGGGGACCCGACCTACCGCGACTACTTCCTGGTGTTCCCCGACCGCTCCGTGCCGGATGCCTACGAGCGGACACTGCCCGAGGTGTTCCCGGAGTTCGCGCCGGGGAACTTCACCTGGGACGACGAGCTCGACGGCTGGGTCTGGACGACGTTCAACGACTACCAGTGGGACGTGAACTGGGCCAACCCCGACGTCTTGTGCGAGTACGCCGAGACGATCCTGACGCTGGCCAACGACGGCGTGGAGGTGTTCCGACTGGACGCGATCGCGTTCACCTGGAAGCGGATGGGCACCGGCTGTCAGAACCAACCGGAGGTACATGCCCTGACGCAGGCGCTGCGCACGCTCACGCGGATCGCCGCTCCTGCCACGCTCTTCAAGGCCGAGGCGATCGTCGGCCCCAAGGAACTGCTCGCCTATCTCGGACAGGGTGAGCACTTCGGCAAGGTGAGCGATCTCGCCTACCACAACGGGTTGATGGTCCAGATCTGGTCGATGCTCGCCAGCCGTGACGCCCGGCTTGCTTCGCACGCACTGCAGCAGCTGGCGACCCCTCCGAGCACGACCGGCTGGGTCACCTACGTCCGGTGCCACGACGACATCGGTTGGGCGATCGACGACGGTGACGCCGCGAGCGTCGGCGTCAGCGGCTACGGGCACCGGAAGTTCCTCTCGGACTTCTACGCGGGCGAGTCCCCAGGCTCGTGGGCCAGGGGACTGGTGTTCCAGGAGAACCCAGCCACCGGGGACCGGCGGATCTCCGGCAGCTTGGCGTCACTGGCCGGGCTCGAGGCCGGTGACCCGCTCGCCCCCGCCCGCATCCGGTTGGCCCACGCGATCGTCCTCGGCTTCGGTGGCCTGCCGGTGATCTGGATGGGTGACGAGCTCGGCATGCT
>JBDSXU010000073.1:0-7291 GCA_039926005.1 Marmoricola sp. | reverse complement strand
CGGCAGCAGGACCAGGAGCGGGAAGGCCACGAAGAGGAACCACTGGACGGAATGGTCGCGGAACCCGCCGGCACCCCAGGCCAGCACCGAGACGACGACGGTCGCTGCGGAGAACCGGGCCTTGTCGGGGAGCAGGAACACGAGGGCCTCGCTTGTGGCTGCCGCCGCGAGGAGCAGTCCCAGCGGCAGCCAGGGCAGCGGGGTGCGATCCGGGTGGAGCCGGACAGCGGCGCGCATCGCAAGGGTTCCGGTCACGCCCAGGGCAAGGGTGCACAGGCCCATCACGACGGACTCCACTGGTTGCTTGACCACCCCGACGGTGCCGGCCGCGGCCAGCAGCAGGAGCAACCAGAAGATCGCGTAGAGGGACGTGATCGTGTAGAGCCGGACCCGTTCCACCTGGGTGCGGTCGGTCCATCCCCACAGGTGAATCCTCATCGCGATCCCTCTGCGTCCACGCATCGATCCTGTCAGGTCACCTGGGAACGGGTCATTCAGAAACGGGTCATTCAGAAACGGGGTTCCCACTGCATCGAGCGCCGTGCGACCCAGATCGCCACGACGGTCCACGCCGCGAGCACGGCCAGGGAGGGAAGCGCCTCGCCCCACGTTGCCCAGAAGTCGAAGCGCTGCGCGGAGCCGAGCTCCGGAGCCCTGCCGAACCAGGTGATCCGCAGCAGGTTGCTGATCGCGGCGCCTGGCAGCAGGTCAACCCATGGTTGGGCCGACTCGGGGAAGGCACCGCGGAGCAGACCGAGGCTGGCCACGACGACGATCGGCATGCTCGTCAGCTGCGCGGCCTCGGCGGTGCGCGTCCAGGAAGCGGTCCACAACGCGAAAGCGGAGAACGCCGCGGCGGCCATGAGTACGCCGAGCAGCATCAGCACGGGATTCAGCGGGAACGGCAGGCCGCTCGCCATCGCGACGACAACGGTGAGGATCGACACCGCGACGGTGATCACCACCCCCGGCAGAGCCATCGACAACGCCAGCTCCCAGTCCCGGATCTCGCCGGTGCGAAGCCGCTTGAGGACGAGCTCGTCGCGACGACTCACGAACATCGAGAGCAGGTTGTAGTAGACGGGAAACATCAACGCCATCAGGAACGTGGTGGCGATCGTGCCGCTCGCGGCGTCGATGTCGCCACGCTCGCCGAGGAGCAACAGGCCGAGCGGCAGCAGCGGCACCACCAGCGCATAGCTCATGGTCAGCTTGTTGCGCATCAGCAGCGTCGTGTTGGTCCGGGCCAGCTCAGTGGTTCTCATCGGACGCTCCCCTCGAGCTCGTGCGGGGGCGCCGCGTGTTGGGTGGGGGCGATGTCCGGGTCGGCGATGTCCTCGTCGGCGACGGCCAGGAAGACCGACTCGAGGCTCGCGGTGCGGGCGACGAGCCGATCCAGCCGGACGTCGTACGTCTCGGCCCAGCGCAGCAGCGTGGCCAGCTCGGCCTGGAGATCATCGACGTGCACGATCGTGCGACCGCCTTCCCGGGTCACATCGCCGTTCGTGCTGTGCGGCAGCGTTGCGGTCAGACGGGTGTCAGGGGGTGTGGCGAACGAGATCTCGGAAGGGTGGTCGGCGACGATCTGGGCCGGCGTACCCGACCGGACGATCTTCCCCGCCCGCATGATCGAGAGGTCGTCAGCGAGGGCCTCCGCCTCGTCGAGGTAGTGGGTGGTCAGCAGCACGGTGGCCCCGCCGTCGCGCAACGCGCGGATCAGCCGCCACACCTGGCGCCGGCTCTCCGGGTCGAGCCCGGTGGTGGGCTCGTCGAGCATCACGACGTCGGGGCGCCCCATCAGCGTGCAGGCGAGGTCGACGCGGCGCTGCTCCCCGCCGGACAGCGCGCGCATCGCCGTACCGGCACGGTCGGCGAGGTCGAGCATCGTCAGGCACTCCCCCACGGGGCGTGCGTCGGTGACGGTGGCCGCCCACATCTGCAGCGTCTCGGTCACCGTCAGGTCGGCGACGAACCCGCTGCGCTGGAGCAGCACGCCGGTTCGACGTCGTACGGCGGCACGGTTGGCGATCGGGTCCATCCCGATCACCCGCACCTCTCCCGCGCTGGGCCGTGCCAGTCCCTCGATCACCTCGAGGGTCGAGGTCTTGCCGGCGCCATTGACCCCGAGCAGTGCGTGGATGGTCCCGGACGCGATGTCCAGGTCGATCCCCCGCACGGCCTCGAAGGCATGGCTTCCGCTCCCGTGGACGCGTCGCAGTCCGCGCGCCGTGATGGTGTTCTCGCTCATGCCGCCAGCATCCGCGAAGCTGGACCTCGCCAGTAGTGCGTTGCGTCACCCATCCGCGCCGGTTCTGCGCGGGCGGCTACTGACAAATGTCATGTCGGCGGCGCCACTGGAGAGGCTGACGGTCCACGGCAGGGCCCACCCGTTTCCTCGTGGAGATCGCCGTGAGCTCGCACCTGTCAGTGCCTGAAGGCAGGATGTTGAGCATGGCCGTCGACGCAGCCGAGATTCTCGACCTCGCCGCATCGCTCCCGGAGTCCGGCGAGCGGGAGTACCGCGAGGGCGCGACCATCTTCACCTTCCGCGGACGAGGTCTCGGCTACGTGACGGGCGACGGGAGTGCGCTCTACGTGAAGTCGACGCTGACCGAGCGAGAGGCCCTGGTGACCACCGATCCGCAGACATATTCGCAGTGGTGGTCCGCGGGTCGCTTCGGCTGGGTCCGCGTGCGTTTGGACCTGGTCGATGCCGAGGAGGCGCGCGAACTCGTGGTCGAGGCGTGGCGGCTGACGGCTCCGAAGCGGATGGTCAGGGCCTACGACGAGGCCCAGTCCTAGTTGGCGCAGTCCTAGTTGGCCCTGGGTTGAGTCAAGTGGCGAGTCGGGCATGCTCGGCAGCGAGCGTCCTGACCCGCTCGGCAAGTGCTCGGTCGAAGCCGCCCTGCGCCTGCCAACCCCAGTTGCCCTCGTCGGTCCCGGGCGTGTTCATCCGGCTGCGGCTGTCCAGCCCCAGGAGGTCCTGGGCGGGCACGACCGCGAGGCGCGCGGTCGAGGACATCGCCAGCCGGATCAGCGCCCACGGCATCGGCTCGGCTGCCACCGGCAACCTCGCACGGACGCGTTCGCGGGTCGCCTCGTCGACCTCGGCCCACCACCCGACCGTCGTGTCGTTGTCGTGGGTGCCGGTGTAGACGACGCTCTGCTCGCCGTGCCGCTCGGGCAGGTAGGGGTTGTCCGCGTCGCCGTTGAAGGCGAACTGCAGGACCTTCATCCCGGGCAGCCCGAAGACACGCCTGAGCGCGTCGACCTCGGGAGTGATGACGCCGAGGTCCTCGGCCACCAGCGTCCCCGGTCCGGCCGCGTCGACCAGCGCCGCCAGCACCTCGCGCCCCGGTCCCTCGACCCAGCGACCTTCCTTGGCCGTGGGCGCCTCGACCGGCACGTGCCACGCCGCCTCGAAGCCGCGGAAGTGATCGATGCGGACGAGGTCGAAGAGATCTCGCTGCCGTTTGATCCGGGCGCGCCACCAGGCGAACCCGTCGGCCGCCATCGCCGCCCAGTCGTAGTGCGGGTTGTTCCACCGCTGGCCGTCGGCCGCGAAGTAGTCGGGGGGACACCCGGTGACCGTGATCGGCTGGCCCTCCCCGTCGAGCTCGAACAGCTCTCGCGAAGCCCAGACGTCGGCGCTGTCGTGGGAGACGAAGATCGGCAGGTCCCCGAAGAACAGCACGCCCCGTTGGGCGGCGTACGCCCTCAGACCGGCCCACTGGGTCGCGAAGACCCACTGCTCGAAGCGCAGGGCCAGCATCTGCCGGGCAAGGGGCGCCAGCACCTCGCTCACCCGCTCCGGGTCACGATCGCGCAGGCCCGGCTCCCAGGTGGGCCACGGGGCACGGTCGAGCAGGTCACGCAGCGTCATGAACTCGACGTAGGGATCCAGCCACGAACCGTTCGCCTCACACCACGACACGAAGGTCGCCAGCTGAGCACCCGTCAGCGCCTCCGGACCCACCGGACCCTGCGCGTCGCCGCTCAGATCCGGGCCAACCGGGTCTCGGCTGATCAGCTCAGGGTTCCCGGCCATGGCCGAGAGGGCGTTGTACGGCGACCGGTCCTCCTCGTGCGTCGGCACCAGCGGCAGCACCTGCCACACGGTGCAACCGGCCGCGGCCAGGAAGTCGACGAAGCGGTACGCCTCGGGTCCGAGGCCACCGGTCGAGGATCCCGTCCCGGGGAGGGAGGTGATGTGCAGGAGCACCCCGGCTCGGCGTACGCCCAGCGGACCCTGGTCCAACAACCCTCTCGCCACCAGCCACTCCCCTCTCGCGCCGCGAGCATAGACGAGCAGGCCCGTGCTCAGCCCCGGGTGGCTCCATACCCGAGCAACGCAGCGAGTCCGAGTGCGCTGCGTGGTGCGTAGGGCGAACGCCACAAGCCCCCGTGCGACGCGGCGTAGGCCTCATCCTTCCACGGGTGGTCGTGCCGCGGACCGCCGCCGGTGTGCAGGTCGTGCACGAGCAGCGCCGCCATCAGCACGTTCGAGGTGGACGGTTCGAACACCTCGACGCCGAAGCGATGTGCCCCTGCGTACGCCGCCGCGAGGGCGCGGTTCTTCACCACCGACCTGGTCCGAGTGGGCGGCGCGAGGTTCATCGAGACGGTCGCACCCTCGTGGCGCGCAACGACAGCACGCCAACGCTGCAGTCGCTTGGCGAGGGCGTAGTTGGGTCCCTGTTGCGGCACCAGTGAGTCGTTGATCCCGGGGTCCGAGCCGGCGACGTAGTTGCGGCGCAGCAGCCGCCCACCCGAAAGAGTCCGCAGCGGCCGGCCGAGCGTCTTGGCGCGGGCGGAGCGGCCGTCGTACGCACGGGAGGAGAAGTCCACAGCCTCGGCAGGTACGGCGAACACGTCGGTCGGCGTGGCCAGGAAAGCGAGGGCGACATCCTCGCGCGCTGCCCGTAGCCGACGCGTCAGCTCGTCGACCGCCAGGGACACGCGAGTGTTGGCGGCACCGTCGGCATAGACATAGTTGCCGATCACGAGCGTTCCCGGCTGGTCCTGCAACCACCGCTCGATGGCAGGTACCTCCTCGAGCAGGTTGGTCCCGGCCCGCTTGTCGAGCGGCTCGTCCCCCGGGCGGGTCGGCACCACCATCGTCCCGGCACCCTCCTGTGCGAGCCCCAGCACCTTGTGCCAGATCGCCGGCCGGTCGAGGTCGACAGCGGCGACGCGTGCCCCCCACCGCATCAGCGACGGCAGCGGGCCCATCTCCGAACCGGCACCGAGCACCGCGACGGTGTACCCCTCCAGCCGCAGCCAGTCGGGGTTGGCGACGACGGCGTCGAGCGCATCGGCGACCGTGGGTTCGACGACCCCGGCCTCGATCCAGTCGTCGACGCGGCGGCGGATCTCCTCGCCGCGCAGACGTTGCCCGCGGTAGGGCAGCTCGAGCTCATTCAGCGGCTCACCCCGGCCCTGGATCTCGACGGTCTCGACCTCTTTGAGGCTGTCGGGCCACGTGGCCAGCCGTCGCTCCTCGCCCAGGGAGTCGAGCACCCGCATCCTCTCGTGCAGAGAGTCGAGGCCACCCTGGGCCACGGAGACCGCTGCGTCGGGTGAGGCGAGCCCGGCCTCCACCAACCTGCGGAAGTGCACGAGGTAGTCGGTGCGCCAGCTCGTCGTCTGCTCCGCCGCACGCGCTCCGGTGGGATCGACCGCACGAAGGGCGTCGGCGACAACGGCGCGCCCCACCGACGACGTACTGCGCCGCCCCTCGGCATCCGCCGGGAACACCAGACCTTGTTGCTCTTCGCTAGCCATCCGGCTATTTTGCCCGACTGGCTGGGTCAAGTCAGGTCAGTTCATGTTGGGTCAGGTGACCTGACGTTCCATTGCGCAGCCCCGTGAATGCTGTCTTCGAGGGCGAACCGGATCCGGGTGATCGTGGCGTGGACCGGCACCTGGAAGGTGATGTAGCCAGAGGTCCGCTTCCTGGGTCGGAGCTTCACCACGGAAGGCAGCATCTCCCCCACGGAGATGCGGTCGAAGAAGAGGTCGGCTCTGTAGTGACGACCATCTGCGTCCACCACCCTCGCGTCGTTGCCAGGTGCCTCGACATAGGACGCCCGTCCGGTGTTGACCAACCTGAACTTCACGGCGACGAGCTTCTTGCCTCTGTCCACGATGGCGAACGGGTCCGTGGGCACCGCGGGCTTCACCCTCCTGGCGGTGACTCTCAGTTTCAACCCATACGTCCTGCCCGTGACGGTGATCGGCTCACCTACCTTGGCGGTCTTCACCGGCGCCTCGGACCGGTCTGCGTCTGCGGCGGTCTCCGAGGAGCCGCATCCGGTAAGGCCCAGCGTGGCCACGAACAGGGCAGTGAGAATTTGCCTCATGGCGCGATCCCCCCAATTTGATTCCGAGCAACCAATTCGACCCTACGTCTCGCAAAGCCGGGTGCAAAGGCCATGCCGGCGACTCGCAGACCGTGCACGTGGCGGACGTAGTCCTCACCCCGCCCGCAGCTGGTCTCCCCGCCGCAGGTCGATGATTGCCCACGTCACGTCCGGCTGTTGAAACGGACGTCGCCGTTTGGCATCCGGCTTGGGTGGTAGGTGCGGTCGTGGACGCGGTGGTGGTGCCAGGAGCAGAGGAGTACGCCGTCCTTGAGGTCGGTGAGGCCTCCCCTGGCCCAGGGTGTGCCCCAGTGGTGGGCCTCGCACCAGGCTGCGGGGATCGTGCATCCTTCGGCGCGGCACTCGCGGTCGCGGATGATCATCGCCTTGCGCTGGGCGGGTTTGAAGAGTCGTGAGGAGCGGCCCAGGTCGAGGACCTCGGACTTGCCACCGAGGACCCCGGGGATGATCTGGGCGGTGCAGGCCAGGCGGCGGACCTCGCCAGCGGTCAGCTTGTCGCAGGGTCCGAGCTCACCGGTGCCGAGCTCCTGGCGCAACGCGTCGAGGGAGATGGTGACGATCAGGGTGGTGGCGTCGCCACCGTGGGCGGGCATCCGCTGTGGGTCGAGCGCTTCGAGCAGGGCGCAGAACGCCTGGCCGCGTTTGCGCGCGATCGGGATCCGGTCGCCCTCACCGGCACCTTGGTGGCGCGCGCGGTCATGTCTGGGTGAGGTGAACGCCTCGAGGTAGGTGTTCAAACGTGTCGCGACCCCGTCGGGGACGTTGATGGTGATCCGGGTGGCGCCGTTCCCGAGCCTGGTGGTGACCAGGCCGGTGTGGTGCCGCGCCCGACGCTCTTCAGCAGCCAGCTGCTCGGCCTCGTGCTGCTCACCGATCTGTGGGGCCACGATGTCGAGGATCCTTCGGCC
>JBDSXU010000072.1:0-1923 GCA_039926005.1 Marmoricola sp. | reverse complement strand
TCCGGTCCGGCACCCGCGTGCCCGAATCCTCAGCGAGCCGTACGCCGGCTGAACAGCCAGGAGGCAGCCGTGACGGAGAGAATCAGGATCCCGAGGCACCAGACCAGCGCCAGGACCGGTTGGCCGTCGCTCGGCGTACCCATCCACAGGCCTCGCAGGGTCTCGATGACCGGTGTCATCGGCTGGTGCTCGGCGAACCCCCTGAGCCACGTCGGCATCGTTTCCACGGGGACGAACGCGGTGCTGAGGTAGGGCAGGAACATCAGCACGATCGTCATGCTGTTCGCCGCCTCAGGTCCGCCGGCCAGCAGACCGACGGCGGCGGCGAGCCACGAGAGCGCGAGGATGAAGAGCACGATCAGACCGAGTGCGCCGACCCAGTCGACGACGGATCCAGAAGGCCGCCAGCCCACCGCGATCCCGACCAGTACGACGAGGGCGGTGGCCAGCAGGTTGCGCATCAGGCTGGCGATCACATGGCCGGAGACGACCGACGACGCGGCGATCGGCATCGACCGAAAGCGGTCCACGATCCCGTTGGTCATGTCCTGGGCCACGGCCACCGCGGTCGTGCCGGCGCCGAAGCCCGCACACAGCACGATCAGTCCGGGCACCACATAGTCGACGTACGCCGTGTCGGTGCGCATCGCGCCGCCGAAGACGTAGACGAACAGCAGCATCAGGATCACGGGCAGCATCAGGGCGGTGAAGAAGGCCTCCGGGTCCCGCAGCGAGCGGCGCACGCTGCGCATCGCCATCACCCGGGTGCCCAGGGCCACGTCGGCCAAGGTCGTGTCGGTCAAGGTCATCAGGTACTCGGTTCTCAGGCCGCGACGGCGCGGCGGTCGGTCAGGTTCAAGAAGACGTCGTCGAGCGAGGGGCGCAGGGTGTCGACCCGTTGGACCTGGATGCCTCGGCCCTCGCAGTGCCCGAGCAGCTCGGTCAGCGCCCGGGCACTTCCGTCGGTGTCGACCGTCAGCGTCATCAGCAGGGGGTCCGGAAAGGCTGCCGGCAGGAGATCGACTGCCGCGCTGAACGAGGCCGCGTCCGAGAGCTGCAGGCGCACCCGCTCGGCCCCGATGGTGGCCTTCAGCTCCTCGGCAGCTCCCTCGGCGATGATGCGGCCATGGTCGAGGACACCGATGCGCCCGGCCAGGCGATCTGCCTCCTCGAGGTACTGCGTGGTCAACAAGATGGTGACGCCTTCCCGCACAAGTGCGGCCACGGTCGTCCACACCTGCTCGCGGCTGCGTGGGTCGAGTCCGGTCGTGGGTTCGTCCAGGAAGAGCAGCTCGGGTCGCTCGATCATGCTCACGGCGAGGTCGAGCCGTCGTTTCATTCCGCCCGAGTAGGTCCCCACCCGACGGTCGCGGGCCTCGACCAGGTCGAACTCCTCGAGCAGCTCGTCGGCGCGGTGGCGGGCCTGCCGGCCGGAGAGCTTGCGCAACCGGGACATCATCATCAGGTTCTCGGTCCCGGTCAGCACCTCGTCGACGGCGGCGTACTGGCCGGTGAGACCGATCCGGTGCCGGATCGCAGCTGCGTCCCGCGCCAGGTCGCGGCCGAGGACTGTCGCCGCTCCCCCATCGGCCCGCAGCAGTGTCGCCAGGATTCGCACCAGCGTGGTCTTGCCGGCCCCGTTGGGACCTAGCAGTCCGTAGACGGTGCCCTCCTCGATCGCGAGGTTCACGCCGCGCAGCACCTCCGTGCGGCCGAACGACTTCGTCACGTCTGTCACTGTCACTGTGTACGCCATACACTTACTGTATGCGGCGTACACTGATCAACGCAAGCGCCCGGATGTGAGAGGTTGGCGCACATGTCACAGGAGCCCGGAGGCGGAGTGAAGCTCCCCCCGGGGCTGGACATCTTGTGGGGTCGCCGCCCTGCCGGCAGGCGGGGCCCGAGGGCTGAGCTCGACGT
>JBDSXU010000071.1:0-2972 GCA_039926005.1 Marmoricola sp. | reverse complement strand
GCCACGCCCACGTAGTGCACCGACACGGTGCTGCCGGCCGTGGCCTCGGCGCCCTCGCCCTCGGAGAGCTCGGTGACCTCCAGATCGGCGGGGGGCGGGCCGTCGGGTGGGTCGATCTCAGGCTTGTCCGCGCTCATCGGGGGTCCCTGCGGAATCGGGAGCGAAACGAAGGATTGCGTGGGGTGTTCATCGCACACACCCTGCCACGGATGCCCGGTCGGCCGCGAAGGTGGTTGCCTTCGCGGCCGCAGGCCGCGGGCACTGGGCTCCGGTCAGGTCTGGTGCACGTAGCTGTCGAGCTGGTCGCGCTCGAAGGTCAGCTGTGTGATCCGGCTCTTGACGACATCTCCGATGCTGACCACTGCGATGAGCTCGCCCTTGTCGATGACGGGCACGTGCCGGATCCGGTGCTCGGTCATCTGCGCCATCAGTTCGTCCACGTCGTGACCCGGCTCGCAGGTCTGTACGACGGCCGTCATGATCTGCTCCACCGGCGCATCGAGCACGGAGTCGTCACCGTTGAGCTTCCGGACGACGTCACGCTCGCTGACGATCCCGTCAACCTTGGAGCCGTCGCTGCTCACGATCACGGCACCGATGTTGTGCTCGGCCAGCAGCGCGAGCAGTTCGCGCACGGTGGCGTCCTGGTGGATGGTGATCACGCCGCCGCTCGTCTTGCCGCGGATCACGTCATTGATCTTCATGTCGGCCCCTTCGGTACACGCCTCGTCGAGGTCTGGTGCACTGAATCTAGTGTGCCTCGGCCCGCCTGGACAGGGGGGACGAACAGTTCAGGACTCCCGATCGCCCGCTTGCTCTGCGCGCCGGGAGCTCAGGTCGTGCACAGTACCGCCCGGACGCGGGTCGTCGTGATCGGCCAGGGCGCCGAGGAAGGCGAGGGCCTGGTCGTGCAGCTTGCCGTTGGTGGCCAGCGCGCTGCCTCCCGTGGGGCCGGGTTCGCCGTCGAGCGAGGTGAAGTAGCCACCGGCCTCCCGGACGATGATGTCGAGCGCCGCCATGTCGTAGAGCTCCAGCTGGGGCTCGGTGGCGATGTCGACGGCCCCTTCGGCGACCAGCATGTAGGACCAGAAGTCGCCGTACGCCCGGGTTCGCCAGCAGCGCCGTGACAGGGACAAGAAGTCCTCCAGGCGGCCGCGCTCGTCCCATCCGGAGATCGAGGAGTACGACAGCGACGCGTCCTCGATGCGGGACACGTCGGAGACCTGGCACGGGGTGGCACGCAGCAGTGACTTGCCGGTCCAGGCGCCCCCGCCCTTCATCGCCCACCACCGACGGTTGAGCATCGGTGCGGAAACAACGCCCAGGACGACCTCGTCATCGACCATCAGCGCGATCAGCGTGGCCCAGACGGGTACGCCGCGGACGAAGTTCTTGGTCCCGTCGATCGGGTCAACCACCCAGCGGCGCTGACTGTGGCCGGTGGATCCGGTCTCCTCCCCGACGACTGCGTCGCGCGAGCGTGCCCGGGACAGCGTGCGGCGGATGCCCTCCTCGACAGACTGGTCGGCATCGGTCACCGGCGTCAGGTCTGGCTTGGTCATCACGTGCAGGTCGATCGCCTTGAACCTCGCCTCGGAGAGGGCGTCGGCGTCGTCGGCCAGCACATGGGCAAGGCGGAGGTCGTCGGTGAAGTCGGACGGCATGGGCACAGGGTATTCCCCGTGTTCCCCTGGTTTGCGCCAGTGTGCGTTTCCGGCGTGGAGATCGATGGGTTGCCTCCCGCCGGCTGCTCTCAGTAGTGGTCGCCGGCTTCCCTGCTGGCCAGCAGCCGCCGGAACGAGCGCACACGTTCAGCCTGTTGGCCGGTCGCCTCGGTCAGCCCACACTCCGGCTCGTTCTCCCCGTGTGAACAACCGCGCGGGCAGTCGACCGTGAGCTCGTGCAGGTCCGGGAACGCCTCGATCAGCTTGTCGGGGTCGACGTGGGCGAGTCCGAAGGACCGGATCCCGGGGGTGTCCACGATCCAGCCACCGCCCGGGAGCGCCAGCATCAGCGCGGTGACCGAGGTGTGGCGGCCGCGACCCGTCACGGCATTGACGACGCCCACCTCCCGGAAGGCGTCCGGGACGAGGGCGTTGACCAGCGTGGACTTGCCGACCCCGCTGTGCCCGAGCAGCACGCTGGTCCGACCGGCGAGGCGGTCGACGATCTCGCTGAGGTCCGCGCCACGCTGCGTCACGACGTGCGGCACCCCCAAGGGCCGATAGCTGGACAGCAGCGCCTCGGGGTCCGCGAGATCTGCCTTGGTCAGGCACAGGAGTGGATCCATGCCCGCGTCGTACGCCGCCACCAGGGCGCGGTCGATGAGGCCCTGACGTGGTTCCGGGTCGGCGAGGGCGGCGACGATGACGAGCTGGTCGGCGTTGGCCACGATCACGCGCTCGACGGGGTCGTCGTCATCGGCCGTACGACGGAGCACCGTCGTGCGTTTGTCCACGGTCACGATGCGTGCCAGCGAGCCGTCGGCCCCCGAGGTGTCGCCGACCAGGCGCACCCGGTCGCCCGTGATCACCGCCTTGCGGCCCAGCGACCGGGACTTCATCGCGGTCACGATCGGCTCCGTCTCACCGAGCCGACAGGTGTAGCGGCCCCGGTCGACGGTGACGACCACCGCGGGCACGGCGTCCTCGTGGGCCGGTCGGTCCTTGGTGCGCGGGCGGGTGTTGCGGCGGGGACGTTCGTAGCTCTCCGGGTCGTGCTCGCCGTAGCGCCCGGTCGTCAACGGACCAGCCCTGCCCAGACCTCGGCGAAACCGGGAAACGTCTTGGAGGTGGTGGCCACGTTCTCGACCAGGACTCCCTCGACTGCCGAGCCCACGACCACAGCCGCGTGCGCCATCCGGTGGTCGGCGTAGGTGTGGAAGGTGCCGCCGTGCAGGGGGGCGGGTCGGAACGACAGCCCGTCGGCGTGCTCGGTCACGTCGGCACCAAGCGCCCCGAGCTCCTGGGCGA
>JBDSXU010000070.1:0-3839 GCA_039926005.1 Marmoricola sp. | reverse complement strand
TGCGGAACGTCGGGGCGAGCGGGAACAGCGTGGCCGGGGGCGCTAGCTCGGCCGGCGGCAGGGCTCCGCCGGACGGGGCCTGAGCCCGGCCCCGGACCAGCGACCACAGCCCTGCGCCCCGCTCCACACGGATGTGTCGTGACCCGGTCACCCGGCGCTGCAGCCACGAGGTGCGCGGCACCCCCAGGGTGACCAGCGGACCCGCCGGGGCCACGACGGTCAGGGAGACACCTTGGTAGGCCAGCCCGTGTGCGATGCCCCGCACGGCCGACGCGTCGGACCTCCCCGCGAACAGGAACGGGTCGCTGACCCGCAGCTGGAGGTCCTTGCCCGAGCCGGTCAGCGAGCCGCGGACGGTGCGGGCGCCGGGGAGGTCCAGGGTGAAGTCCAGGTCGGCGTCGATCGTGAGATCGGTGGACATGGCTCAGGAGCCGCCCTCGACGTTGTCCTTCGTGGTGATCTGCAGGGTGCCGTTGAGCTTCCAGGTGGCGCGCGGGGCCTCGGGTCCGGTGTCGCGCGGCACCTCGACCGCCATGTCGACGAAGCGGTAGTTGATCGCGGCCTCGCGACCGGTCAGGAACGACCACATCTCGCGGCCCAGGTCGGTCCAGTCGACGACCTGCTCGGTGCTGAAGTCAGTGCTCATGGTGTAGCTCCTCGAAAATGAGTGGTGCGTTTGAGTTGAAGTTAGACACTTTCCTAAACACTCTGTTTAGGTTTACGATCACATAGTGAACCCAGAGCCCCTATCCGCGCAACCCCCCATCGAGACAAGCCTCCTCACCATCGGCGACCTGGCGCAGCGCACAGGTGTCGCGCCGGCAACGCTGCGGGTGTGGGAGTCCCGACACGGCTTCCCGCGACCGAGACGCCGAGACAGCGGGCACCGCCGGTACGACGAGCACGACGTCGAGCTCGTCACCCAGGTCCTCCGGCGCCGCGACAGCGGCATGCGGCTCGAGGTGGCCATCGCCGGTGTAGCACTCGCCGACGCCGCCACCGGCACCCCGCCCGGTGCGCCGTCGGTGTACGCCGCGATGCGCCGCGTGCACCCGAACCTCCAGCCGCAGCGGCTCAAGAAGTCCACCCTCGTCGCGGTCTCGTGGGCGATCGAGGACGAGTGCTGCTCACGTGCGGAGCAACCGATGATCTTCGGCGGCTTCCAGAAGGAGGACTTCTACCGCGCCTCCGAAGAGCGGTGGACCGAACTGGCCCGGATCGCCCGGTCCACGATGGTGTTCGCGGCGTTCTCCCAGGAGCCCCACCCGGTCGACCACACGACGATGGTGGACCTGCCCGAGGACGCGCCCATGCGACGCGAGTGGGCGGTCGTCTGCGACGCCCCGGACTACCCGGCGATGCTGACCGCATGGGAGCTGCCGGGCCAGTCGAGCGTCCCCGACCGGCTGCGGCTGTTCGAGGCGATCTGGACCGTCGAGCCGGGCGCCGTACGCGACGCCGCACGCGCCTGCGCCCAGGCCGCCCAGCAGCTCGGCCACCCCGAGGGGGCGCCGCTGCTCTACGAGCTCGCCGACAACCCCACCCCGCCGCCCGTGGCGCTGCAGCAGGCGGCCTCGCTGCTGAACCGGGTCGTCGCGTACGTCGACCGGGCCCGATGACCCTCACGCCGCGAGATGTAAGGCGGGGTTATGGGGCTCGCCTGACACATCCGTGCGGTTCGGAGTGCCTGAGGCTGTTGCGTTGTTCGATCGCAGGCCCTGGTGAGTCGGACCTTGCGGCCGGTGATGTTTCAGATGGCCGGTCGTAGTTCGTCGAATGCCGTGGCCAACCGAAACAGCGGCGCGGCGTCGGCTGCCAGCTCGTAGTGACCTCGACGGAGGTTCTGGACGAAGGCGTGCCCGTGGATCACCACGCTCGCCGTCCGGTGGGTCTTGAGTCCGCGCATCGGCCTGAGCCGTGCCTTCAGCCGGCCGTGGTCGCACTCGACCCGGTTGTTCTCGTACTGGCCGGTGTTGTGCAACGCAGCAGGAACAAGGTCCTCGATCACGTTCGCCAAAGCCGGTGCCCGGTCGGTGATGACCTCGGCGGGGTCAACGTGAACGGCCAGGGCCGCGGTGAAGAACATGCGCGCGGAGGCGATGTCTCGACGCTGAGAGACGTACACGTCGATCACCTGGCCATGCTGGTCGACCGCCCGGTAGACGTAGGACAAGACCCCGCAGACCTTGACGTAGGTCTCGTCGACAAACCACCGATCCCCGGCCAAGTGCCGAGTCGGCCGGGCCGCGTCGATCAGCAACGGGGTGAACCGCTGCACCCACCGATGGAGGGTCATGTCACGTGGTCGACCTCGATGCCACGCTCGGCGAGAAGCTCTTCGAGGTCCCGGTAGGACAACCCGTACCGGAGGTACCAGCGCACCGCCAACAAGATCACCTCGGGCGGGAAACGGAAACCAACGAACCCTGAGGGCATTCTCACAGGCAATCTCGGTAGGCGCGTGGGCTTCATCGAGCCACCCTCACCGCCACCGTGCGATCCGTCAACGCAACAGTCCCTCTCATGTTCCACACCGGTGCCGCGCTTCCGGATCCGACCGGGTTGTTGGAGGGCGAGGGGGACACCTCCCGCGTCGCTTGGTTCCTCGACGACGCGGACCTCGTGGCCACGACAGATGCGCTCCGCGGGCTGGTTGTCGCTTGGATCGAGCTGAAGGGCTGACCGGGTCACCCAGACGAAGTCTGGCGGCGCAGAGGAAGGGTCGGGCTCGTCCCCGTCTGGTCACTGGAGTTTCCCATGCCGGAACGACTGGCGGATCTTCTGGTCGGCCTGTCGCGAGTTGCCGACCTGGGCTTCGGACTCGAGGCCAGCACGGCGCATCGATCCAGTGTCGTGGCGAGCCTGGTCGCGCGCCCTATGGACCGAACCGACGGCCACGTGGCTGCTCACGCTCCCCCCGGGACGGACCCGCCGTCGCCCTCCAGGATGCGCTTCAGACGGGCGAGGTCCTTGTTCGTCGCACGACGCGTGGCCCGCTCCATGACCGGTGCGGCCACGCGGGCGAAGCCGCTGGGCTCGCCCCGGTTGCGCAGGGTCATTCGCGTGCCCCCGTCGGAGGGCGCCCACGTGTACATGGTCTCCATAGGAAATGGGCCTTCCGCCGTACACCTGACCAGGCGTTCCCCCGGGACGAGTTCGGCGATCTCGTAGGTGTAGGTCAACTTGCGCCCCAGGAACTGCGCCACGAACTCCATCCGCGATCCGACCGCTGCTGGGGGCGGCGTCTCCCACGTGACTGAGGCGATGTTGGCGTACCACTCCGGCGCGTTGGTGGGGTCTCCGGCGAACATCGAGACCACCTCGGGCGTGCGAGCGATCGTTGTCTCCACGAGAACGTCGACAGGCATGGATCGGACTTCCTGCCTACTCGCCCGGGATGGCAAGTGACTCGTGGACCTCGATCTCACAACCTCCCGGCATGTTCAGGTGGGGATGGTTCTTCGCGAGTGCGAGGGCGGCGTCGAGGTCGTTGGCCTCGATGATGCTGTAGCCGGCGACCTCCCGGGTGCTGGGGGAGGTGTCATCGGTGGTGACCCGGACGCCGCCGGCGAGCGGGGTGCCGAAGTCGACCATGCCGTCGCCGACCTTGCCGGCCCAGGCGTTCCACTCGCCCATGACTGCTTCCATCTGCTCAGGGCTGGGCGGTGCGGCCTCTGCGGGGGGCATGGGTGCGTGGTAGATGAAGACGAACTTGGACATGATCTGCTTCTCTCTCGTGTTGTTGGCCGGCGGGCGCCGACCTTGGTTGTTGCGGGTAGTTGCGACGCGGTCCGTTGCGGTGGGGTGCTTAGGCGAGGGCGGTGCGTCCGGCGTACGCC
>JBDSXU010000069.1:0-3919 GCA_039926005.1 Marmoricola sp. | reverse complement strand
GGGTAGGAAAGACGTGCTCGAAGCTGACCATCTTGCCGAACCCCGAGGCCACGATCACGGTGATTCCCAACGCCACAGCCAGGGCTGCGATCACGAAGCACGCCGCGCCGAGCCCGGCGTACCCCCTCCTGGCGCTCTGGCCGGGCACCGACAGCGCCTCGCCGCCCGCACCAGCGGCTGTGAACCTGACGCCAAGAGCGAACAACGCGGGGATACCGGCGCCGAGGACCAGGCCTGCGACCAGGACCTTCCACGCGGCTTGGAAGAACAGATCCAACATGTCTTCAGTCTCCTCAGACGCTCGCGGGATGGGAAGGCGCGGCCGCGCTCTCCCATTCGTCGTTCACGTTGCTTGCCGACACCGGCGTACGCCGCGACCGGGCGAACATCCACGCCGCGATGACGACCAGGAGCGCCGCGATGACCACTCCCCCAGCGACGCCGCCGACCAGGTCTCCGATCCACCACATCAGCGCACCCACCAGGGCCGCCGATGGCAGCGTGATGCACCAGGCGACGAGCATCCGGCCGGCTACACCCCACCGCACCGTCGCGCCGGGGCGACCCAGACCGGTCCCGAGGATGGAGCCAGTGGCCACATGCGTGGTCGACAGGGCGAAGCCGAGGTGGCTCGAGGCCAGGATGACCGCAGCCGAGGCACTCTCCGCTGCCATTCCCTGCGGTGAGCCGATCTCCACCAGTCCCTTGCCGAGCGTGCGAATGATCCGCCACCCACCCAGGTAGGTGCCCGCGGCGATGGCCAGCGCGCAGCAGAGCTTCACCCAGAACGGGATGGACGTGGTGTCGGTCCAGCTGCCCGCGGCGATCAGCGAGAGCGTGATCACGCCCATCGTCTTCTGCGCGTCATTGGTGCCGTGCGCCAGCGAGACCAGGCAGGCGCTCACGATCTGTCCCCAGCGGAAACCGGTCTCCTTGAACCGCTCCGAGACGGCGCCGACGATCTTGTAGATCATCCAGGTGCCGGCGCCTGCCACCAGTGCGGCGAGCACCGGCGACATCAGGGCGGGCAGGATCACCTTGCCGACCACCCCGTCGAGCTTCGTGCCGTCACCGGTCCAGTTGACTCCCGAGAAACCGAGCCCGGCGACCGTTGCACCGATCAACCCGCCGAACAGGGCGTGCGAGGAGCTGGAGGGCAGACCGAGCAGCCAGGTCAGGAGATTCCACACGATGCCACCCACCAGCCCGGCCAGCACGATCATCAGCAAGGCGTAGCCGTGGTTCTCCAGGAGGGCATTCTTGGGGGCACCAGAGTCGTCTTGGATCTTGACGACGGCGTTGGTCACCGTCAGCGCCACCTCGACGCTGAGGAAGGCACCCAACAGGTTGAGGACTGCGGACAGGGCGACGGCGACCTTCGGACCCAAGGCCCCCGTCGCGATGGAAGTGGCCATGGCATTCGCGGTGTCGTGGAACCCGTTGGTGAAGTCGAAGCCAAGGGCGGTCACGACCACGAGCACGAGCAGGATGGTCTCGGGAGTCACAGCGGAGATCTTGTCCGGGGCAAGCGCTCGGGAACAGGGTCCAGCCAATGGGTTCACCAAGAGTTCACTCGCGTTGGTCATCATTTCCACGACCTCGGACGACGGCCCTGCGCCGGCGATCCGGCACCCCAGCACCGACCGCGTCAGGAGCCAGACATGACCACCGAGAAGAACGGCGGGTCGCAATCACCTCAGCTGTTGGAAGCGCCCCACCCGGGTGAGGACCTGGATGGCTGGCACGTCGAGGAGGAGTCCGACGACTCGGTCGACGATCGGCTGCTCGTGGGGCCCGACGGCACCACGATCAAGACCTGGCGCGAGGGCTATCCCTACGAGGAGCTGATGACCCGCGGGGAGTACGAACACACGAAACGGTCCTTGCAGATCGAGCTGCTCAAGTTGCAGAGCTGGATCAAGGACACCGGGCAGAAGGTGGTGCTCGTCTTCGAAGGTCGAGACGCAGCGGGCAAGGGCGGCACCATCAAACGGTTCACCGAGCACCTGAACCCACGAGGCGCGCGGGTCGTTGCGCTCGAGAAGCCCACTGAGCGCGAGGAGAACCAGTGGTACTTCCAGCGTTATGTGCAGCACCTGCCCAGCTCGGGCGAGATCGTGTTCTTCGACCGGTCCTGGTACAACCGTGCGGGCGTCGAGCGGGTGATGGGCTTCTGCTCGCGCCCGGAGTACCTCGAGTTCATGCGGCAGGCTCCCGAGTTCGAGCGGATGCTCGTGCGCAGCGACATCCACCTGATCAAGTTCTGGTTCTCGGTCTCGCGGGCCGAACAGCGGACCAGGTTCGTCACCCGCCAGGTCGACCCGGTGCGCCGCTGGAAGCTCAGCCCGATGGACCTGGCCTCACTCGACAAGTGGGACGACTACACCGACGCCAAGGAGTCGATGTTCTTCCACACCGACACCGCGGACGCGCCCTGGACCGTGCTGAAGAGCAACGACAAGAAGCGCGCTCGCATCGCCGCGTTGCGCCACGTCCTGAACACCCTGGACTACTCCGACAAGGACCTCGAGCTCGTCGGTGAGCCCGACCCACTTATCCTCGGGCCGGCGACGAGTGTCTATGAGACCGACGAGCTCCCCAACCAACGGTTCCCCCGGCTCTGAGCATCGACCTCACGGGAGCTCCCGTCCGCCTGGGGAGCGCCGCGGACCGCCACCGACCGCATGCCTCCGGGCACTGTTCATCTGCCCGCCCCGACGCTTCACGCGAACCCTAACCGGACGTAACCGACCATTCACTCGTGCGGCCCACTGTATGGGCATGCGAGTCGCCATCGTGACCGAGTCCTTCCTCCCCCACGTCAACGGCGTCACCAACACCGTCCGCCACGTCGCCGAGCATCTGCTGGAGACCGGGCACGAGGTCCTGATCATCGCGCCCGGCCCGGGTCCCACCAGCCACGGTCGGGCTCGCGTGGTGCGGGTCCGTTCCCTGCCGTTGCCCGGCTATCGCTCGTTCTCCCTGGGTCTCCCGGACGCAGCAGTTGAGCGCCGCATTGCGGAGTTCGCCCCCGACGTCGTCCACCTGGCGTCGCCGATCATGCTTGGTGCCGTCGGTCTGCGCGCCGCGCGGAAGCTCGGCATCCCCACAGTGGCGGTCTACCAGACCGACATCGGCGCCTTCGCCCGCCAGTACGGCGTCCGCGCGCTGCCGGTCATCGAGAAGTGGGTGGCGCGGATCCACCGCCGCTCGTCCCGGACGCTGGTGCCGTCCACCAGTTCGCACGCACAGCTTGCTGCCCTCGGAGTACCGAACCTGCACGTGTGGCGACGGGGTGTCTCGCTCGACCTGTTCGGCCCCAGGCACCGAAGCGAGCAGGTGCACCACCGGTTCGCGCACGGTCCGCACGGCGTCGTCATCGGCTACGTCGGCCGGCTGGCCGCCGAGAAGCAGGTGCGCCGGCTCGTCGAGCTCGCCGACCTGCCCGGCACCCGGCTCGCGATCATCGGCGACGGCCCACTGCGCCCCTGGCTTGAACAGCGTCTGCCCGCAGCGACGTTCACCGGCATGTTGGGAGGCCAAGAGCTCGCGACGGCGTTCGCCTCACTGGACGTGTTCGCCCACCCCGGCGAGGCCGAGACCTTCTGCCAGACCGTCCAGGAGGCGCAGGCCAGCGGCGTACCCGTGATCGCACCTGCCGCAGGCGGTCCCCTCGACCTCATCGAGCACGCTCGTACCGGCCTGCTCTACGACCCCGCCGACGGGACGTCCCTGCGCAGAGCCGCGGAACGACTCACGGACGACCCGGGTCTACGACGGTCGATCGCCTGGCAGGCACAACGACAGGTCGCCGGCCGGTCGTGGGCGCACGTGGTCGACGAGCTCGTGAACGAGCACTACGCCGCCGTGATCTCCGCGACCGACGAGAGAATCGCCGCATGAGCGCGGCACCGGCCAT
>JBDSXU010000068.1:0-10690 GCA_039926005.1 Marmoricola sp. | reverse complement strand
CCACCCGGGACCGTCCAGGTGTCGACGATCCTGTTGGTGGCCGGATCGAGGACGCTGACCTTTCCGGCGCCTCGGTCGGAGATGTAGAAGCGGCTGCCGTCACGGCTCGGGTAGATGCCGTGCGGGTTTGAGGGTAGGCCTATCGCACCGACCTGGCGGAAGGTGCGTGCCGAGATCAGTCGCAGCTCGTTGGTGCCCATGTCGGCGACGTAGAAGGTGCGCCCATCGGGGGACAGTCGCACGTCCTGGGGCATGCTTCTCCCCATCTGCATCCCGCCATCACCACCGCGGGCTGTGCGCTGCGGACCGAGGTTCAAGGTTCCCAGGACCTTGTGGCTCAGGGTGCCGATCCTGACGAGCTCACCAGAGAACTCGCAGGTCACCACGAAGAACTGCCCGTTGGCCGAGAAGTCTGCATGGTTGGGACCCCGGCACCCACGCGGGGACACCTCGTCCCATGATTTGAAGGTCTTCGGATCGGAGAAGCGCACGAGATCGTGCTGCTCCACCATGACCAGTGCGGTCCTGCCGTCGGGGGTGTAGTAGAGGTTGTAGGGGCGCGGCACCGAGATCGTACGGGTGCGCCGCACGAGACGGGGGTTCAGCACGACCAGTTCGTTCGCGACGCTGGCGTTGACGATGAGGCTCTTCAAGTCGTACGACGGCACCACATGCTGGCTCGTGAAGCCTGTCGCGATGACCTTGATGATCTTGCGCGTGCGCTGGTCGATCACGGTCACCGTGCTGCCCTTGGAGTCGGGCACATAAAGCAGCTGTCGTTCATTGGCCACTGCCGGGCTGAGCATCCCGCGTCTGGTCTGGGAGTAGACGTCTTCGCCGATCACCGACGGCATACCCGGCAACGGGTGTCGAAACGGCCAGGCAACCTTGGGTGTGATCGATGAGGCTGGCCTTCCGGCAGCGGGCGTCGGGGGGTCCCTCACTGCTACCGACCGGGTTTGCGCGGAACCCCCACAGCCGGCGACCAACGTCAGGACCAACGTCGCCACACCCAGCGCCGCTCGCGAATTCAATGTTCGACCTCTCGCCGCCTGATCATCCCCAGCGTGGGATGCAGGCTAGGGGCTGCTACCTGAACAGAACATGGCCACGCACAGCGGAAAGCCAGGACTCGAGTCGCTCTTGTGGCGTCTGTCCGGCGCTATCCGGGTACCGCGAGCGAATGACGAGAGACCACCGTTGAAGCTGTCGCAGTGGCTCTCATCGTCGTCTCATCATCACTGCTCCACGCTGTAGGCATGAGGATCTCAACCGTCCACCGGTCCACACTCGCGCGTCTCTTCGCGGCTGGGCTGGTCGTGCTATCTGTGGGGGTGTCCGCCTGCGGCGGCACCACCCACTCGACCACGAGCAGCACACCCAACGCTGGCGCGTCGACAAAGAGCTCCACACCCGCCCCGGCCACCCCGAAGGCGTCGACGCCCGCGGCCAAGAATGTCGCACCAGTTCCGGTGGAGAACAATCCGCCCGGTGACATCCCGGACAACCTCGCGTTCGTGAAGTACGTCAACCAGCCCGGGGGCTACTCCTTCACCCACCCGGAGGGCTGGGCACAGACCGGCTCCGGGGTGCGGGTGCGGTTCACCGACAAGCTCAACGGGGTGACCGCTGACAGCCGGCGGGCCACTCAGGCTCCGACCGTCTCAAGCGCACGTAGCACCGAGGTTCCCCACCTACAGGCCTCGGCGCCGGCCTTCCAGCTGCGCAACGTCAACCCGGTCAGCGTTCCTGGCGGCAGAGGTGTGCACATCGTCTTCCGTCGCAACTCCGACCCCGACCCGGTCACGGGTCGGGTCTACCGCGACGAGGTGGAGGAGTACCTCGTGTTCAACGCCGGCCGCCTGATCCGGATGGACCTCTATGGCCCCGTCGGCGCCGACAACGTCGATGCCTACCGCACCATGTCCCAGAGCCTGACCATCCGATGAATGCGGTACCGCTCGAAACCACCCGTCACCAACCGCCAGAAGGCAAGCCAGTCCTGGAGGCCGTCGGACTGCACAGGTTCTTCCGCCGTGGCGGCGAGGAGGTGGCCGCCCTGCGCGACGTCTCACTGACTCTTCTCCCAGGCGAGATCGTGGCTGTAGTGGGCCCCTCAGGGTCTGGCAAGTCCACCCTGCTCAACATGCTGGCCGGACTCGACGACCCCGATGGGGGCCCGGTCCGCGTCGCGGGCCGGCAGCTCAGCCACCAGTCCCCCAACGCCCAGGCACGCCTGCGAGGTGAACTGATCGGTGTCCTGACCCAGAACAGCGGCCTGGTGGATCACCTCGACCTCCTCGAAAACCTGCGACTTGCGGGTTCCTTCCGAATGAAGTCCCCCTCGCTGTCCGAGCTGCGCACACTCCTTGGGGACGTTCAGCTCGCTGAGCGTGCCCACGCGCGCCCCTCGACGCTGTCAGGTGGAGAAACCGCGCGGGCCAACCTGGCGGTCGCACTGGTGGGTGGCCCCCGACTGTTGCTCGCCGACGAGCCGACCGCGGAGGTGAGCACAGCGGAGGAGGCTTCTCTCCTGCACCTCCTTCGGAAACTCCAGCCCGCCGACGGCGCGACTCTGCTGGTCACGCACTCCCCTGGCGTGGCCAAGGCGGCCGCCCGAGTCGTTCACTTGGTGGACGGGCGTGCGTCATGACGTCCCCTGACCCGTCGCCACTGGTTTCGGCGAGCTCGCTGGGTGTGCGTTACGGAGCCACCCGGATCCTGCACGACATCGACCTCGACATTGCTGCCGGGTCGCACCTCGCCCTGACCGGCCGGTCAGGCAGCGGCAAGACCACGCTGCTCCTCGTGCTCGCCGGCCTCCTGTCCCCCTCGGAGGGAAAGGTGACCTGGCCCGGCCTCGCAGCGAACTCCGCCGCAAGGCGTGGACAGATCGGCATGGTGTTCCAGGCACCCTCGCTGATGCCCGAGCTCACGGCGTTCCAGAACGTCACCTTGCCCCTCCGCCTACGCGGGGCAAACCGCAGTCGCGCCCGGGAGGATGCCCTGCGAGCCCTGGCCAGCGTGGCCGCTGCTGACCTCGCCGATGCCCTGCCCGCGCAACTCTCCGGAGGGCAGCAGCAGCGCGTCGCCATCGCCCGCGCCCTCGCCGGCGACCATCGACTGGTGCTCGCCGACGAGCCCACCGGTGCGCTCGACAGGTCTCACGCACAAGAGGCGGCGCTCGCCCTGCGCGACGGTGTCGCCGCGACCGGTGGCGCGCTCCTACTCGCCACACACGACCCTGACCTCGCCGAACTGTTCGACCAACGGCTTGCCGTCGTCGAGGGCAGCATCCTTGCGAGCGTGACCTCACGATGAGAACCAGCAGATGGCTAGCCGGCCTGCTTCGACGCCGCCCACTGGAGCTGCTCGTTGCCTCCGTGAGCATCGCCCTGACCGTAGCGTTCGTCGCCTCGCTGGGTGCGTTCGTGACCCAGAGCCATGCCGCGCTGACAGTCCGGTCCGCCGCATCGGTCCCGGTCGACTGGCAGGTACAGGTCACCCCACAGGGCGACGTGACCAAGGTGACCCAAGACGTGGGAGCACTCCCCAGCGTACGAGCGGTCGAAGGGGTCGCCTTCGCGCATGTGCGCGCCCTGCAGTCCACGGGTGTCCAAGGTGCCCGCAGCACCGGTGCGGCCTACGTCGTTTCCATCTCCCCGGCGTACGCCAAGAACTTTCCAGGCGAACTGCGCCACCTGCTCGGCGCGACATCGGGTTCGATGCTCTTCCAGCAGACCGCAGCCAACCTGGCGGTCGAACCCGGAGGGCAGATCACAGTACGAAGCGCCTCCGGTTCTCGTCGCCTGTTGGTCGACGGGATCGTGGACATGCCTGCGGAGGACTCGTTCTTCCAGGTGGTCGGCCTCGCTCCGGGTTCCGGCGTCAGCGCCCCACCTGACAACGTCGTCCTGGTCCCTCCGTCGGTCTTCCGATCCGTGGTTGGCAACACGCCCGTCCTCCACCAGCTCCACGTCGGTTTCACCCACGGTGGGCTCCCGTCCGATCCCCAGACCGCCGCGATCGCGATCCAGGGACGCGCCAACCACTTCCAGGCCGCCGTCGCCGGCGGGGCCCTGGTCGGGGACAACCTCGGCACCGCACTGACCCTGGCTGGTGAAGACGCTCGCTACGCGAACCTGCTCTTCTTGTTGCTGGGGCTGCCGGGGCTCGCCCTGGCAGCGGTGGTCGCCGGACTCGTGGTGGCGCTCCGCTCTGACCGGCGTCGCCGCGAGATTGCGCTGCTGCGCCTTCGTGGCGCCTCGGTTCCCCAGGTCCTTCGCATGGTGGCCGGTGAGTCTGTGACCATCGCCGCCCTGGGTGCGTCGCTGGGGGTCCCCCTGGCTCTCCTCGCCATCCAGCTCGCGCTTCCTTCCGGCACGTCCCTCTCCCCCTGGTGGACTCTGACCGCGATCGGTGGCGGCCTGGTGCTGGCCCTGGCAACCCAGGCCGGGTCGGTACTTGGGCTCGCGTTCGGTCGCGATCGCAGCACTGTCGCCGCAGAGGCCTCGCGAGGGCAGCGGATTGGAACGCCCTGGCCGCTCAAGGCTGGACTCGACGTCATCCTGCTGGTCGGTGCCACCCTCTCCTTTGCCCTAACTGCACGCAACGGTTACCAGGTGGTGCTGGCACCCGAGGGCATCGCGCAGACCCAGGTCAACTACGCGGCCCTCGCCGGGCCAGCACTTGCCTGGCCCGGCCTGGCACTACTCGTCTGGCGGATCACCTCGTGGGTCACAGGACGGCGTACCGGTCGATGGTCCCGCGGCGGCACCGGCACCGCCCCCGAGCTCGAGGCCGCAACACTGCGACAGCGCCGCCGAGTCATCGCCCGGGGTGCAGCGGGTCTCTCGGTGGCGTTGGGGCTCGGGGTGTCCACCGCGATCTTCACCTCCACCTACGACACCCAGGCCCGGCTCGACGTCGCCCTCACGGTTGGCAGCGACGTAGCCGTGGTCGAACCGCCAGGGTCTGCAGTAGGGCCGAAGGCGGGCGCGAGCATCGCCAAGGCCCAGGGTGTCAGTGCCGTCGAGCCCCTGCAGCACCGCTTCGGCTACGTCGGCCCGGACCTGCAGGACCTCTACGGAGTCCAGGCAAAGACCTTCGCTCGTGTCGCCCCCCTCCAGGACGCCTTCGTGCCAGGATCCACGATCGCCATCACCCTCGCGTCGCTGCAGGCCACACCCGACGGTGTGCTGCTCTCCGCCGAGACCCTCCACGACTACCAGCTACATCCGGGCGACCTGATCCGTATCCGCCTGCAGACCGGGTCCGACCACGCCTACAAGCCGGTCGACTTCCACGTCGTGGGACAGGTCACCGAGTGGCCGACCGCACCAAAGGACAGCTTCATCGTGGCCAACGCGGACTATGTGACCCAACAGACCGGGTCCGACGCAGTGGGCACCTTCTTGGTCTCGACGAAGACCCCGGCTGCGACGGGCGCCGCATTGAGGTCCCAGGTGGCGGGCTCCTCCTCAGGCGCGCGCGTCCAGGACATCTCCTCCGCGGGCTCGCAGGTGACCAGCGCATCCGGGCTGGCGGGTACCGATCTGTCCGGGCTATCCCGGCTCGAGCTCGGATTCGGAGTGCTGCTGGCTCTGGCCTGCTCGGGGTTGGCCCTGGTGGGCGGCATCGTCGAACGACGACGAGCCCTGGTGTTGTTGGCGGCGCTCGGCGCCACCTCGCGTCAACGTGGCCGCTTCCTCGCCACCGAGGCACGGGCGATGGTGGTGGCAGGTGTCCTGGGAGGAGCCGTGATCGGAACCACCATCGCCTACCTCCTGGTCAAGGTGCTGACCGGGATCTTCGACCCTGCCCCGGCGTCTGCGACCGTCCCATGGGGATACCTCACCCTGCTCGTCGCCCTCGTCGCCCTCGTGACGGTCCTCGTCGTGTCCGGCGTCGGTCGGTTGGTGGCCCGCGCTGGACCCAGCGAGCTGCGGGATCTGTGAGGTGGCCGGGCCCGATGAGCGCCGTTCACGCATTAGCCTCGGGCCGGGAGGCGCGTAGGTGAAGGTGCTGGTGATCGAGGACGACATCCGGATGGCTGGACTGCTCCGCCGGGGCCTGGCCCAAGAGGGATGGTCCGTCGACGTCGTCGGGGATGCCGTCGACGCCCGGCACGCCGTCATCAGCACCCCGTTCGACGCGGTGGTGTGCGACGTCGGCCTACCAGGTCCCGAATCGGGGCTGGACTGGTGCCGGTGGTTCCGAAGGGAAGGCCACTGGACCCCGGTGCTGATGCTCACTGCGCGCACCGAGGTGAGCGACCGGATCGCCGGGCTCGACGGCGGTGCTGATGACTACCTGGGCAAGCCCTTCGCTTTCGGCGAGCTCGCCGCCCGACTGCGCGCACTACAACGTCGAGGGGAGACCCAGCGACCCACCCGGCTCGTCAACGGCGACCTGGTCCTCGATCCCGCTGAGCACCAGGCGCGGTGGCGAGAGCAGATCGTTGACCTCTCGGCCCGCGAGTTCGCCCTGCTCGACTACTTCATGCGCCGCCCCGGCGACGTACTGCGGCGCACCGAGATCCTCGAGCACGTGTGGGACTACGCCTACGACGGAACCTCCAACGTGGTCGACGTCTACGTCCGCTACCTTCGAAAAAGACTGCACGAGGCAGGCTGCCCCGAGGTCATCGAGACGGTCCGCGGTGTTGGGTATCGGTTGGCGGTCCTCGCGTGAACCTCGCGCCTTCATCGTTGCGCAACCGTCTCGTCCTGGGTGCCACGGCCGTGGGGCTCAGCTTCGCAGTCTTGTTCGGGGTCCTCGCCACGTGGCGCGTTCACCACGCCCAGGACCAGGCGGTACGCGCAGCGTTGCAGAGCCGGGTGGAACTGGCGCGAGACGAGGTCACCCCCGATGGCGCCATCAACCAGGACGCAGGAAGTCCCAAGACCGACCTCGTCCAGGTGATCGGTCCCGACGGGAGACCGCTCGCCAGCAGCACCGCACTCGCAGGGGTACGCCGACTCGTCGACGTGGGCACTGTGCGAGCTTCCCCAGGCGGAGTGGAGACACGGCTGTCCCTGCAACGCCCAGACATCGACCTCGCCGTGCTCGCGGTACCGCTCAGGCTGGCCGCCCGGGGAGACTCCCCGGGCGGCACCGGAGCGCTCGTCGTTGCCGTGGACGCAGAGGGATTCAACACCGCCACCTCCGACCTATTGGGACTCCTCATCGCAGGGCTCGTGGCCGTGGTGCTCGCCATCGCGGCCCTTTCCTGGCTTCTCACCGGGCGCGCGCTGGTCAGCGTCACCCGCATCACCGAGAGCGCAGAAGCCGTCCGTCCAGAAGACCTCGCCTCCGGGCTTCCGGTCCCCCGACACGACGCGGAGCTGGCAAGGCTGGTGGAGGCCCTCAACCGGATGCTGGTGCGGCTGCACGAAAGCCACGCCACCGAACTGGCGTTCGCCGCGGACGCCGGCCACCGACTGCGGACCCCGGTGGCCACGCTCCGGGCAGAGGCTGAGCTCGCCCTTCGTGAGACAGACCCCGCCGAGTTGACAGCTGCCCTTGAACGGGTCGTCCACGACGCCGATCAGCTCACCTCCATCGTCGATCGGATGCTGGCCCGCAGCCGCGCGCGCGACCGTGCACCCGAGCCGACACTCCATGTACTCGCCGCGGCAAGCACGCGCTGGCACCGCCAGGCACGGCTCGCCGAGGTCACCCTGATCCTGCGAATCGACGAGGACCTCACACCCGAGACCAGCTGTGCCCAGCTCGTGGAGGTCGTTGAACCCATTCTCGACAACGCCGTCCGGCACACGCGCCCTGGCGGTGACGTCGATATCGACGTACGACTGGACGGTGAACTACGTGACAGCCTGGTCGTACTGGTCTCCAACACCGGGGACACCATCTCCACCGACCTCGCACCGCTCATCTTCGGCGCCTGGGTGAGCAGCCGCGACGCCAGCGTGGCCGGCGGTCTGGGTCTCTGGCTCGCCCGTGAAACCGCCCGCGACCTGGGCGGAGAGGTCGACCTAGTCGAAGAGGGGGTTCACACCACGACGTTCCGGGTCCGACTCCCCACCACGAACCGCGCATGACCGGCTGTTGCGGTGTTCGATCGCGGGCCATCCTGAGGCGCGACCCGGCCGCCCGCGCTGGTCGGACGGCGGGTCTGAGTGCGTCGAGCGTCGTGGCCAGCCGAACACTCGCGGGGCGTCGCCTGCGAGCTCGGAATGGCCACGGCGCAAGGTTTTGGATGAAGGCGTGACCCCGGAATCACCACTCCGTCCACTTGGTTTACTTGCCGCCCTTGAAGGAGACCCCGATTCCGAGGGGCGGAGATGGAGACGCTTCTGCTGAAGATCCCCAAGGGTCATGGCGTGCCTGGCGGTCGCCCTCACCCCATCTGTTCCAGGGCGAAAGACAACGCGAAGCCGATGGTGGCCACGAGACCGGCGTAGAGGTGGGTCCTCTCGAAGGCCTCGGGGATCATCGTGTCGGCCACCATCGCCAAGATCGCCCCGGCAGCGATCGCCGTGATCACAGCGATCAGCGCCGGTGCCGCACCCTGGAGCAGGAGCACGCCAAGGGCCCCGGCTGCGCCGCTGATGAATCGGCGTGCACGCCCGCCCATGCGGACGTTCCAGATGGACTACCTGGACCTTGTGCTGCAGGAGCAGCAGAACGAGCGAGAGAGGCGTCAATCGCAGACCCCCGAAGCAGTAGTCGACGACCTCATGGCCTGGCCCACCTTCGCCGAGTTCCTTCCGCTCGTACAAGGACAGCCGCGCACAGAGCCGTGACCCCCACCTGACTATGCGCGCGCGTCATCGATCACGTGGTACCAAAGCGTCTGGTGGCCCGATGTCTGCAGCGCATCGAGTCTCGCGCGGCTCTCGAGAAAAGCAGGTTCCTCGTGCCAGGACTGCCAGTCCGCCTTGCTGCGCCATGTTCCGACGATGACACGCAGGTCTGGCGATTCGCTGGGAGACAGAAGCTGGCCCGCGACCCAGCCATTCCTGCCGTGCGCAGACCGAAAGCGCTCCTGAATGAGCTCCTCCCAATCCTCCTGAGCTCCGGGCTGCAACTCCATGGTTGTAATGACGGTCATCATGTCCGACCTCCATCTCGACAACGGCAACGCCTCGGCACAAGCGATGTTCACGACAATGTGATCAGGCGATGCACATCGCGCCCCGGCCGCTGCTCGCTGACGAGGTTGGGCCGATGCGTGAATCGGACACGGGCGGCGCACACCGGATCGCGAGCATCCACCGATCGCGGCGCAATGGGATGAGACCAGAGGCCGCGGAAATGGAGGGCCAGTGATGTCGCAGCAACAGAACCGCCCGTCGTCCTCCCACCTCGGTGGCGTGGTCACCAGGACCCCGGCCAGCGGAGTACTCAGCTGCTACGTCCGGTTCGCAGCATTGGGCGACTCGGTCACGTACGGGATCAGGGACAACCGACCTGCTGGCGACCGTGGTTGGGCCAGCCTCCTGGCCGACGCCATCAGCAAGGATCACCAGATGTCGTTCCACAAGACAGCTCGTCCTGGAGCCACCGCCGCGGACGTGCGAACGGCACAGCTGGAAGATGCGCTCGCGCACCGCCCGCACATCGCATCGCTGGTGGTCGGGCTCAACGACACGATGCGCTCGACCTGGGACCCCGCCCAGGTACGCGCTGACCTCCTGTACTGCGCCGAGCGACTCGTCGAGCAAGGCGCGCTGCTGCTCACGGTCCGCTTCCACGACCACGCCCGCGTCTTCGGACTGCCCCATGTTCTGGCTCGCCCCATGCGCGCCCCCGTCGCGATCCTCAACGAGATTTATGACGAGATCTACGATCGATTCGGTGGTGTCCGCGTCGATCTGGCCGCACACCCCGGCGTCTACGACCGCGAATTCTGGTCTGTCGACCGCCTCCACCCTTCCGAACTAGGGCACCGCGTCCGGGCCGACGAATTCGCGGCCCGCCTCCACCACGCCGGGCTCCTCTTCGACGCCCCGGGTCTGCAGCTCGATGGACGATCCCGGGCCGGCTCGAGAACATCCAGTGGGTGGTGACCGCCGGCGCTCCTTGGCTTGCTCGGCGCGCACGCGACCTGGGCCCAGCCGTCGGGCTGAAATGGCTCAAGCGGGTCCGCGCGCAAGCCATGCCTCGGCGTCGACTCGCCTGGGCGTAGGCGAAAGAGCCCTGAAACACTCACACGCGAGGGTTTTTGGGTCACAAAGCGCGGCATAAGCCTAAATGGCTCAAATGCTAAAGGGCCCCCTGATCTGCGTTTCCGCAGGTCAGGGGCCACTTTTCGGTCGGGCTGACAGGATTTGAACCTGCGACCCCTTGGACAAGCCCACCACCCTTGCGATGCGTTGCGATCGGATGCCCAAACCGGCCCTGACCTGCGGAAACATCGACTGCGAGACTGTCGAACGCTTGCCGGGTTTTGCTCCAGATCGACGACTTCCGATGCAGTTTCCGCCCGATAAACGCCACACGCTTCGAATGCCTGCTCCCGCCAGCAATCCGATCAGCCAAAGTTTGCGGCACCGAGCTCTCGTGCCGTCGTCCTCCCGCGAACCCCCATGCCTGCTGTCGTACTGGTTCAATCCCAGTATCGCCCACAGTAAACATGCAGGTCAGCAACGCGGCGCCGTCTTCGAGGCGCACCATGGTGCGCGAAGATGTACGACGCTCGGCCGGTTTCGTGTGCAATTTGTAC
>JBDSXU010000067.1:0-6281 GCA_039926005.1 Marmoricola sp. | reverse complement strand
GAGGTGCGCGAGCAGATCATCGGGCGGCGTACGCCGGTCGCCTCGATCTTCAACGAGTTCGCGCAGGCCGACGAGTGGGGCGTGCTCCGGTTCGTGCCGCACGACCGGATGCCCGATGCCCTCGAGGAGTCGGCGTGGGTCCCCGACTTCGAGCCGGGCACCTCGTCCGACTCGTGGCACCCGCTGGACGCCCTCTACGCCCCGCTGTACTCCGCGACCGGGCAGCTGCTCGGGAACATGTCGGTGGACCTGCCGCCTGGCAACCGCATCCCCAACCGCGAGGAGCGCGAGCTCCTCGAGATGTTCGTCGTGCAGGCCGGCCTGGCGATGTACAACGCCCAGCAGCGCGAGCGGCTGGGCGACCAGGTGCGCATGGGCGACATGCTTCGCGCCGTGTCCTCCGCCGGCCGGCTCGCCGAGCTCGACCTCTCCCTGCGCGAGGCCGCACAGGCCATCGCCCGCCACCTGCAGACCGAGCACCTCTGGATCCGCTGCTTCCCGTCCGGCGACCTCGGCCAGGTCGAGCAGTCCGCGGCGTACCCGCCCGACGACCGCGAGTCCAGCCACGAGTTCGTGCAGCTCAAGAGCCTGCTGGCCAGCCGCGCGTGGGAGACGGGCCGCCCGGTGGTCATCGACGATGGCAACGTCTACCAGCTCGACGAGGGCCTCACCGACGACCAGCGGACGCTGGTGCGTGAGCTCGTCGAGGACTACGACGGCTTCAGCCTGATGTTCGCGCCGGTCGCCGTGGGCCGAGAGCTGCTGGGCTACGTGTTGCTGGCCCGGGACGTCACCGTGAGCGCCTGGACCCAGGACCAGCAGGAAGCGGTCATGGAGGCGGGTCGGACGCTCGGACGGGTTGTCCTCAACGCCCGGCTCTACAACCGTGAGCGGCACCTCGTCAGCGACCTCCAGGAGCTCGACCGCTACAAGGGCGAGCTGATCGCGACAATCTCGCACGAGCTGAAGACCCCGCTCACCTCGATCATCGGTCACATCGAGCTCCTCGAGGACCTCAACACCGGCATCGGTTCGGTGGAGGCCATCTCGCGCAACGCCGACCGCCTCAACCGCCTGGTCCAGAACCTCTTGAACTACTCGCAGATCCAGGACAAGCGCGAGACCGTGCGCAGGCCGGTCGACCTGCGCAAGCTCGCCGCGCAGAGTCTCGAACTGATGGCCATGCAGGCTGAGCAGGGCAGGGTGACGATGACCCTCAGTGTCCCCTCCGACCCGGTCGTCGTGACCGCCGACCCGGATGACCTCGGCAAGGTGATCGACAACCTGGCCAGCAACGCGGTGAAGTACAGCCGCCCCGGTGGCACCGTCCACCTCGAGGTCGGCACAGACGGCACCCACGGTCACGTGCTGTGCGCCGACACCGGCCTGGGCATCTCCGCGGCCGACCAGGTGCACCTCTTCTCGGCCTTCCACCGCTCCAGCAACCCAGAGGCGCTCTCGATCCCCGGCACCGGCCTCGGGCTGGCGATCTCGCGCCGGATCACCCACCTGCACGGCGGCGAGATCGTCGTCGCCTCCGAGCTGGGCACGGGAAGCACCTTCCGGCTGCGGCTGCCGTTGCTCGACGGCGACGCCGACACCCGACACGAGGCCTGAACCGACACCGGGGCCGTGCGGCGTGTGACGCAAGGGACAGATGAGGTCGTCGGGGTAGATTCCCACCATGGCGACCCGTACGTCTTCCCCCGCGGCGTCGCGTAGCAAGAGCACCCCTGCCCGGAAATCGGGACAAGGGAGTTCGACCTCGCGATCCCGCGCGTCTGGAAGCAAGTCAGGGCGTAAGCCCGCCCCGAGAACCACCGGTGGCACCGCGAAGAAGGGCGGCCGTGCACCGGCACGCCGTCTCGCACCCCGGGCCGTCCGCAGTGGCCCGGGGCCGATCGCGCGGGTGTTCGTGGCCCTCGCGCGCGTCCTGGTGGCGGCCTGGCTCGGTGTCGCCCATGCCATCGGCGGGGGAGTACGCCGCGTCGGACACTCGGCGAGTGCGCTGGAGCCTGAGCACCGTCGAGATGGCGCGGGCCTGTTCCTGGTCGGACTCGCCGTCGTGGTCGCGGCAGCCGTCTGGTGGCAGCTGCCGGGTGGCTTCGGTGACTTCACCCGGACCGTGGTGGCCGGCTCGGTCGGATTGCTGGCGTGGTTCGTCCCGCTGCTGCTGTGCTTCGTGGCCTGGCGCAACCTGCGCGACCCCGAGAGAAACGGGCCCGCCGGACGGCAGCTGATCGGCTGGACCGCGCTCCTCTTCGGCGTCCTCGGCATCGTGCACATCGCCAACGGCTCACCGACTCCCGAGCTCGGCGACACCGCGCCTCTCCAGCAGGCCGGCGGGGCCATCGGCTTCGTCGTCTCAAAGCTGCTGATGGACCTCCTGGCGACCGCCTACGTCGTGGTGCCACTGCTGATGCTGCTCACCCTCTTCGGGGTGCTCGTGGTCACTGCCACGCCCGTCTACCAGGTGCCGGCCCGGCTGCGTGTGCTCGGCGCCCGAGTCATGGGTCGACACCTGCCCGTCGCGGAGCAGGAGCCAGAACCCGTCACAGTGAAGCGCTCCCGTGGCCGTCGTGCGGACCCAGACGTCGATCGGGAGATCGACCCCGAGATGGGCGACCCGGCATACGACACACCCGTCATCGAGGACCGCGAGCTCAGCAAGCGTGGTCGAGGTCGCAAGAAGAAGGATGCCGAGATCGACCTGGACCTCACCGGTCCGATCGAGGAGCCCGGGGGCAAGGAGGCACTCGAGCCCCCTCCTCACACGCCGCTTCCCGGACGCGTCGAACAGCTCTCGCTCTCTGGCGACATCACCTACTCGCTCCCCGACAGCCAGGTGCTCAAGCCGGGGTCGGTGCACAAAGCGCGCTCGAAGCCCTCCGACGACATCGTCGGGCGACTCACCCAGACGCTGGAGGAGTTCGAGATCGACGCCCAGGTCACGGGCTACACACGCGGTCCCACGGTCACGCGCTACATCGTCGAGCTCGGCCCCGCGGTCAAGGTGGAGAAGATCACCGGCATCGCGAAGAACATCTCCTATGCGGTGGCCTCCGCCGACGTGCGGATCCTCAGCCCGATCCCCGGCAAGTCTGCGGTCGGTATCGAGATCCCCAACATCGACAAGGAGGTGGTCTCGCTCGGTGACGTGCTGCGCTCGAACAACGCGCGCAACGACCACCACCCGATGGTCGTGGGGCTCGGCAAGGACGTCGAGGGTGGCTTCGTGGTCGCGAACCTCGCAAAGATGCCGCACCTCCTGGTGGCCGGCGCGACCGGCTCGGGCAAGTCGAGCTTCATCAACTCGATGATCACCTCGATCCTGATGCGCTCCACACCCGACGAGGTGCGGATGATCATGATCGACCCCAAGCGGGTCGAGCTGAACGCCTACGAGGGCATCCCGCACCTGATCACGCCCATCATCACCAGCCCCAAGAAGGCGGCCGAGGCGCTGCAGTGGGTCGTGCGCGAGATGGACATGCGCTACGACGACCTCGCCAACTTCGGCTTCCGGCACCTCGACGACTTCAACAAGGCGGTTCGGGCGAACAAGGTCGTCCTCCCGGCCGGCAGCGAGCGGGTGCTCACGCCGTACCCCTACCTGTGCGTGGTCGTCGACGAGCTCGCCGACCTGATGATGGTCTCGCCGCGTGACGTCGAGGACGCGATCGTCCGGATCACCCAGCTCGCGCGTGCCGCAGGCATCCACCTGGTCCTTGCGACACAGCGTCCCAGCGTCGACGTGGTCACGGGCCTGATCAAGGCCAACGTGCCCTCGCGTCTCGCGTTCGCGACCAGCTCACTCGCCGACAGCAGGGTGATCCTCGACCAGCCCGGGGCGGAGAAGCTGGTCGGCCAGGGCGACGGTCTCTTCCTGCCGATGGGTGCCTCCAAGGCCGTGCGCGTCCAGGGCTCCTGGGTGACCGAGGCCGAGATCGCCCTGGTCGTCAAGCAGTGCAAGGACCAGCTGCAGCCGAACTACCGCGACGACGTGACGGCTCCGGCCGTCACCAGGCGTGATCTCGATGATGACATCGGCGACGACATGGACCTGGTCGTGCAGGCGATCGAGCTGGTCGTCTCGACCCAGTTCGGCTCGACGTCGATGCTGCAGCGCAAGCTGCGCGTCGGGTTCGCCAAGGCCGGTCGGCTGATGGACATCCTCGAGAGCCGAGGCATCGTCGGTCCGAGCGAGGGCTCCAAGGCTCGCGACGTGATGATCAAGCCGGACGACCTCGACGCCGTGATCTCGAACCTCCAGGGGGAGCAGTGATGAGCGTTTCGGTTCGGCACAACTCGAGGCTTGCCGCCTTCGTGGCGCTGGCCGCGGCCGTGATGACGGTGGCGTGGTTCTCGCGTGCACTGCAGTCCGGCTCGCTCGCCGACTGGGGTTGGTGTGTCGTCGTCGCCGCAGTCGGGTTGGTGCAGCTGCTCGTCCTACGAGACGGACGGGCGCCGCTGATGGTCGCCGACGAGCACGGTGTGCGCGTGCGACACGGCGAGACGTGGAGCGGGCTGCGCTGGCAGGACATCGAGCACGTCGAGGTGCAGGCGCCCGCCTCGTGGATGCGCGACGGCCAGATCGTGGTGCATCCGAGCCCCGGCGACGTCACGGAGGAGAGCCCGGAGGCAGCCAAGGCCTACGTCGTACGCCTGGGGCGCACCACCAGTGTGGACTTCGACGGTCTCAGCGGTGACCTGGTCACCGAACTGGACGCCCTGGCCAGTGGCCGGGTGCCGGTGCTGGTGCTGACCCGCGTCGAGGAACAGGGCTCGGAGAAGTTGGGGGCCGATCGGTCCCCCGCGGAAGCCTCCGCCATCGTGGACGTGGCTCCGAACGCCGAGGCCGAGGACGTGGAGGAGGCCGAGCCCGAGTTCGAGCTGGTCGCACCCGCTCGTGAGCCCCGAACGGCGGCTCGTTCCGAGGTGGTCCGCGACGCGGTGCGGATGCCGCCGAACCCGCCTGCGATCCCTGCCCAGCGCGCGGCAGACAGGCCGGTCGTGGTGGCGCGTTTGGACGACGTCGTGGGGACCGGGCCCCGGCCTGCGTCCGAAGCGGTGATCGGCCCGCTCATCGCGGCGGCGCGAAACCGCGCGCGGTTGAGCATCGACACGCTGAGCGAGCGCACCCGGATCCGCCCGCACGTGCTCGAGTCGATCGAGGTCGACGACTTCGAGGTCTGTGGCGGCGACTTCTACGCGCGCGGCCACCTGCGCACGCTCGCACGGATCTTCGGACTTGACCCCCAGCAGCTGCTCGACCTCTACGACGACCACTACGCCACGGCCGAGATCGAGGCACGGCAGGTCTTCGAGGCCGAGCTCGCCACAGGAATCGGTGGTGGCGTCCGCGCTACGCACATGGGTCCGCGCTGGACCCTGCTCGCGGCGTGCGTGCTCGCCCTCGTCGGCGTCTGGGGGGTGGCCCGGATCTTCAACGACACTCCGCAGGAGCTGGTCAGCCCGGCCCCGAACGTCGTCGATTCGGCTGGTCTCGCCAAGGCAGATCCGGCTCAGGCACCGAAGACGACGCTGGCTCCGCTGGAGGTGACCGCGGTGGGCGCGAGCCCCCAGGTCGTCGTACGCGACCGTGACGGACGCATCCTGTGGGCCGGGAAGCTCAGTGCTGGTCAGCGCCAGCAGGTCATCGGACTCGCTCCCTTCGACGTCACCTCGAGCAACGGTGCGGCCGTGAAGGTGTCGTTCCTGGGCAAGGCGAAGGGCGCCGCCGGTCCCTCGGGCGCTGCGGCCAGCAAGCAGTTCGGGTAGCGCACGAATTCCGCCCTTTTCGTGATGCACGTGGCTGTCCGTCATACTCGACAAGGCCCATGGACACATCTTCTGCTTCCCTCACCCTCCCGAGCACCTCGCCGACGACCGTCGCGATGGTCACACTCGGCTGCGCTCGCAACGAGGTCGACTCCGAGGAGCTGGCCGGCCGGCTCGAGGCCGGTGGCTTCCGGCTCGTCGAGGACCCGGCCGACGCCCAGACGGTGGTGGTGAACACGTGCGGCTTCGTCGAGGCGGCGAAGCTTTTGGGCAACGTCGGCAACATGCCGGTGATCTCCAACGGCATCTCCGGTTGCAAGCCCAGCAGTCCGCGCAAGGCATCCAGCGCACTGTCGCGGGCAACGATTTGTGCCTGCCTCTGCAAGCCGAGCGTTGTTTTTTCCAACTGGACGACGCCGATGTTATTGGTATCTCCATTCCCTGCGGAGGCGAGCGCTGTCGTCTGCTCCAGAATGCGATCCAAGAGTGCGATCTGACTC
>JBDSXU010000066.1:0-9521 GCA_039926005.1 Marmoricola sp. | reverse complement strand
GACCTCCAGACCAACCACGAACAACCTGAGAGCCAGACCGAAGGAGCCGACCGATGAGCACGATCAGGACCATCGACCCCACCGCCAGGCGGGTGCCGCCGATGGGCGGGTTCAACACCACGATGCTGTCCATCGAGCTGCGGCGCATGCTGCGCAACCGACGTACGGTGATCTTCGCGTTGATCTTCCCGGCGGCGATGTTCTTCGTCTTCGGCTCGGGCAGCCAGGGCGACGAGAAGGTGGGCCAGGGCAACGTCTCGGCGTACGTCATGGTCTCGATGGCGTTGTACGGCGGCGCGCTGATCGCCGCCTCGACGGGGGCAGGCGTGGCGCTCGAAAGGGCACTCGGCTGGTCGCGGCAGCTGCGCCTGACGCCGTTGAACCCGGCCGTCTACATCATGGTGAAGGCGTTCGTCGCCCTCGTCATGGGTGCGCTGGCGATCATCGTCGTCAACGGCATCGGCGCCGTGCAGGGCAAGCCGCAGATGCCGTTCATGACGTGGATCTGGTGCGGACTGCTCACGCTGGTCTGTGTGATGACGTTCGCCGCTCTCGGCGTCTTCGTCGGCTACATCGTCCCGGGTGAGAACGCGATGCAGATCCTGGGACCCGGCCTCGCGCTGCTGTCCTTCCTCGGCGGCCTGTTCATCCCGCTGAGCCAGTACAGCCCGATGATCCGCGACATCGCCTACTGGACGCCGATGTACGGCGTCGCCGAGGTGGCGCGGGCACCGCTCACCCACGAGCTCCCGTGGTACGCCGTGGTCAACGCCGTCGCGTGGCTGGGCCTGTTCGTGGCCGGGGCTGCCTGGCGGATGAGCAAGGACACGGCACGGGTCTGATCGAGGCGCGGATGGATTCGGGCGGCACTACCGTGAGCATCATGAGCGACGTGGTGAAGGGCAGTCGGAACGGCTGGGGCGACGCAGGTGAGCGCCCCGGCCGGTTCGGCATGTTCTTCATCGCGATCTGGACGCTGTTCCTGCTGATGCCGCTCAACACCGGCTGGGAGCACCGCGACGAGGTCTCCGGCTGGGTCGGGATCATCGCGACGCTGCTGTTCGCCGCGGTGTACCTGACGATCTTCGCGCGGCGGAGGATCCAGCTGCGCGGCGGCATCCCCCACGCCGATCTCGTGCCCGGTCTGCTGGCCATCGGCGGTGCGGCTGCCCTCGCGCTGGTGGTGTGCATGGCCGTCGGGCAGACCGGCACGGCGACAGCCGTCTACCTCTGCGTCCTGTGTGCCATGACCCTCCCGCGCTACTGGGCACTTCCGAGTGCGGTCGTCGTCGCTCTCGTCTTCTACCTTGCCGGCTTCATGGTCCCCGAATGGAGCCCGGATGCCGGCCTGCTCCTGAGCATGCTGGCCGCGACGGTGGCGGTCTGGGGCATCCAGCAGATGTTGATCCGCAACACCCAGCTTGTCGCTTCGGAGAAGGAGAACCAGCGGCTGGCCGTGTCCGAGGAGCGCAACCGGTTCGCCCGCGACCTGCACGACATCCTCGGTCACTCGCTCACGGTGATCACGGTCAAGGCCGAGCTGGCCAAGAAGCTGATGGACGTCGACCCAGAACGGGCGCGGGCCGAGATCGACGATCTCGAGTGGCTCTCCCGCGACGCCCTGGCCGACGTACGCCGGGCGGTGGAGGGCTACCGCGAGCTGACCCTCCCCGGGGAGATCACCCGGGCACGTACGGCGCTCGCCGCCGCGGAGATCAAGGCCGACCTGCCCAACTCGGTCGACGACGTGCCGTCGAACAAGCGCGAGCTGTTCGCCTGGACCATCCGGGAGGGCGTCACCAACGTGATCCGGCACAGCAACGCCACCCGGTGCACCGTGGTCCTCAACCCCGACTGTGTCGAGATCCGTGACGACGGTGTCGGGCCGTCGCACGGTTCGGTCGGACAGGGACTCACCGGACTGCGCGAACGGGCCCGGGCGATTGACGCGACTGTCGTGACGCGCACGCTCGAACCGGGGTTCTCGCTGTCCGTGGTGCTGACGTGACAGCAGCGTCAGCCGACCGACCCATCAGGATCCTGCTCGCCGACGACCAGGCGCTCGTCCGCGGCGCCCTGTCAGCGCTGCTCGGCCTCGAGCCCGACATCGAGGTAGTCGCGGAGGTCGGTCGTGGCGACGAGGTCCTCGACGCCGTGCTGGAGCATCGCCCCGATGTCGCGCTGCTCGATGTGGAGATGCCGGGCATGGACGGGATCACGGCTGCCGCCGGCCTCCGCGACGCGTCCCCGGGCACGCGCGTGCTGATCGTGACCACCTTCGGTCGTCCCGGTTTCCTGCACCGCGCGATGAAGTCCGGCGCGAGCGGGTTCGTGGTCAAGGACACCCCGGCTGCCCAGCTCGCCGACGCCGTACGACGGGTCCACGCCGGTCTCCGGGTCGTCGACCCGTCCCTGGCCACCGACAGCCTGGTCGCAGGGGAGTCCCCTCTGACGGCCCGCGAGACCGACGTACTCCGGGCCGCTCGCGGAGGTGCCGCCATCAACGCCATCGCCCGCGCACTGTTCCTCTCCGAGGGCACCGTTCGCAACCATCTCTCCGCCGCGATCGGCAAGACGGGTGCTGCCAACCGCGCCGAGGCGGTCAGCATCGCGGACGGCAACGGCTGGCTCTAGTGCTGGTCGTCCTCGCGGGCAGTAGCGTCGGGGCGTGACCTGGGACGACCTCTACGACGACGCCTCGCGCGAGCGACTCGTCGAGGAACCCGCCAAGCGGGTCGATGCACCCGAGCGCACCCCGTTCGAGCGCGACCGTGCCCGCGTCGTCCACTCCGCCTCCCTGCGCCGGCTGGCCGCCAAGACCCAGGTGCTCGGGCCGCAGTCCGACGACTTCGTGCGCAACCGGCTCACCCACAGCCTCGAGGTCGCGCAGATCGCCCGGGACCTGGCGCATCCGCTCGGTTGCCATCCGGACCTCGCCGAGACTGCTGCTCTCGCGCACGACATGGGCCACCCGCCGTTCGGCCACAACGGCGAGGTCGCACTAGACGCGCTCGGTGCCGACTGCGGTGGCTTCGAGGGCAACGCCCAGACGCTGCGGATCCTCACCCGGCTCGAGGCGAAGTCAGTCGATGCCGACGGGCGCTCGGTCGGCCTGAACCTCACCCGCGCGACCCTCGACGCGTGCACGAAGTACCCCTGGGAGCGCTCGCCAGCAGACGGGGACGGCAAGTTCGGTGTCTACGACGACGACCGCGAGGTGTTCGACTGGCTACGCAAGGGCATCGACGGGCCGCGGCGTTGCGTCGAGGCGCAGGTGATGGACTTCGCGGACGACGTGGCCTACTCCGTGCACGACCTCGAGGACGGCGTCGTCGGTGGCCGGATCGACCTCGGCCTGCTCGACCACGCGGACGAGCGTTCGGCAACGTGGCAGACGGTGCGTGACTGGTACCTCCCCGATGCCTCCGACGACCTCCTCGACGACGCCCTGCGCCGGGTGCGTGGAGTGACCTCCTGGCCCGGTTCGTCCTACGACGGGAGCAGGCAGGGCCTCGCCGCGCTGAAGAATCTGACCAGCGACCTGATCGGTATCTTCTGCGGAAGTGTGCACGGCGCCACGCAGAGGGAGTACGGCGAGGGCCCGCTCGTGCGTCACCGTGCCGACCTCGTGGTCCCGACCGGGACGGCGCACGAGATCGCCGTGCTCAAGGGGATTGCAGCCCACTACGTGATGCGGGCCCAGGACCGGGTGGAGCTGCTGGAACGGCAGCGCACCCTGCTCGACGAGCTGTTCGAGGCGCTGTGGCTGCGGGGGAGTGACGCGCTCGATCCCTCGTTGCGCCATGACTTCGCCGCGGCCGGTGACGACGCAGCCCGCACCCGCGTGGTGATCGACCAGATCGCCAGTCTCACCGACGCGTCCGCCGTCACCCGGCACGCTCACCTGGTGCTCGGTCACCCGCACCCGCAAGAGAGGCTTGGCTCATGACTACTTCGGCCGGCGGCCCCCTCGTGTGGCTGCCCTTCGAGCCCGACGAGCTGGGCGAGCTCCCGGAGTCACTGCACTACGAGCACGTGGACCCCGACGGTCTCCCTGACAGTGGCGACGAGGTGGAGTTCTACGTCCTGCCCTACCGTTTCCGCCCCGCCGACGGGGAGGTGCTCGCCCGGCTGCCGAGGCTGAAGGCGGTGCAGACGATGTCGGCAGGCGTCGAGCACATCCGGCGGTTCGTGCCGGACAAGGTGCAGCTGTGCAACGGCCGCGGCATCCACGACACCTCGACCGCCGAGCTCGCACTGACACTCATCCTGGCCAGCCTGAGGGGGATCCCCCAGTTCGTGCACGCCCAGGAGGAGGCCGCGTGGCGTCCGCAGATCCGTGAGTCACTGGCCGACAAGCTGGTGCTGATTGTCGGCTACGGCCAGATCGGTGAGGCGATCGAAGCGCGAGTGCTGCCGTTCGAGGCCGAGGTCACCCGGGTCGCGCGCAGTGCCCGGGACGGCGTACACGCGATCGAGGAGCTGCCCGGCCTGCTTCCACGCGCCGACGTGGTGGTGCTGATCGTCCCCGGCACCGAGGACACGAAGGGGCTCTTCGACGCCGAAATGCTCGGTCACCTCAAGGACGGCGCGCTGCTGGTGAACATCGCCCGTGGGTCGGTCGTCGACATCGACGCGCTCCTCGCCGAGCTCCGCAGCGAGCGGATACACGCCGCCCTCGACGTCGTCGACCCGGAGCCGCTGCCCTCGGACCATCCGCTGTGGCAGGCGCCCAACCTGCTCCTCGTGCCACACGTGGGCGGCAACAGCACCGCCATGGAGCCGCGTGCCCGCAAGCTCATCCGCGAGCAGCTCCACCGCTTTGCCGCGGGGGAGCCGCTCGCGAACGTCGTCAGCGGGGACTACTGATGTCCTGCCAGGACGTCAGGGCAGCTTGCCCTGGGGGCCGGAGTTCTCCTGGAAGATCGTGCTCTCCGGGTTGAGCCGGTCAGCGGGGTCGCTCGATGCCGCCGACTTCACCTTCGCGGCGGCCGTGTTCGCCGCCTCGGTGACCTTCTCCTTTACGACGGGTGCCTTCTCCTTGGCGAGGTCGGCCGCCTGGTGGGCCTTCTCCTGCACCCGCGGGTCGTCCTTCACCTTGTTGAACATCCCGCGGATCTGCTCGTAACGCTCGCGTCCGGCCTTGGTCCCGAGCACGTAGCCGACACCTCCGGCGACGAGTACCAACAGCTTCTTCATCTCTTCTCCTCCCGGGAGTCCTGCTCCCGATCCGATGCGCCGGATGCGGCCGCCTGTCGGCGGATCCTTCTTCCGAGCGCTACATCCTTGTCCCGCTTCTTGCGGGACTTCTTGATGTTGCGGATGTCACGGGCGGGGAGCTGCAGTTCTTCCTCCGCCGCGATCCCCGCCTGCAACTCCCGACCCCGTTCGAGCTCGGCGTCCAGCTCTCCACCGAACAGTAGGGCCAGGTTGGTGATCCACAGGAACAGCAGTGTGACGACCACGCCCGCCAGTGATCCGTAGGTCTTGTTGTAGCTGGAGAAGTTGCCGACATAGAACGCGAAGCCCACCGAAGCCAGCACCCAGATCACGATCGCGACGCCCGCGCCTACCGAGATCCAGCGGAACTTCGGCTGCTGCACGTTCGGCGTCGTGTAGTAGAGCAACCCGACAACCAGGACGACGATCAGCGCCAGGATCGGCCACTTCACGATCGACCACACGGTCAGTGCCGTGTCCCCGAGCCCGATCACGTTGCCGATCGACTCTGCGACCGGTCCCGAGACGATGAGCATGAGCAGCGCGACCGCGGCCAGGACGACCGCAACCAAGGTGAGCACAAGCATCACCGGGCGCAGCTTCCAGAACGGGCGACCCTCGTCGATCTCGTAGATCCGGTTCATCGCGCGGCCGAACGCACCGACATACCCTGAGGCGGACCAGAGGGCCGCCAGGATTCCGACCACCAGGGCGACGCCGGCGGAGTTGGACCTCGCGACTGTGTCGAGGGCGTCGGTGATCTGTTTGAGGACTTCTGGGGAGACCAGCGGGCCGAGGGTCTCCTTGACCTTGTCGATGGAGTTCTGGGCCTGCCCGATCACACCCAGGACGGAGATCAGAGCCAGCATGGCTGGGAACACCGAAAGCACGGCGTAGTAGGTCAGCGCCGCAGCGAGGTCGGTGCACTGGTCCTCGGTGAACTCGTGGAAGGTCTTTCGCAGCACGTAGAACCACGAGCGCTTGGTCAGGTCCGTCGGTGCGTTGGGCTTGCGCTCGTCGTCGGGGGCAGGCGTCGTAGGCTCCGTGCGGTCCTCACCGCGACCCACGCCGTCCTGTGCTTCGGTCCTTCTCATCGGCGTCGCCGCAGCCAGACGATCAGCACCACCCCAGCCACCACTGCGGCTGCGGCGCCAAGGACCTCTGGCCTGGGCCTGCCGTCGTCAGTGGTGCTGAGGTCCTTGAGCTCCTCGACCTTTGCCTTGGACTGGGCCTTCACGTCGAGCTTGTGCGTGAGTTGGTCAACGGTCTGCGCGAGCTGCTCGCGCTGACGCTCGATGTCGGCCTGGATCTCTTCGGGGCTCTTGGTCATGCGCGTTGTCCCTTCACGATCGCGATGTCTTCCTTGACTCCCTCGACAGCCCGCTCGGGCACGACCGGCGTTGCCTCCTCGACCTTGCTGCTGCCCATGGCCGCGAGCAGGCCGGATCCGGCGAACAGCACGACGGTGACGATCAGTGCTGCCAGCCATCCGTCCATAGCCAGTGACAGGGCCAGGACAGCAGTGGCGATGAGTGTGCCGAGGCCGAAGAACCCCAGCAGGCCCGCGGCGCTGAACATGCCGATGCCGATGCCGGCGCGCTTGCCCTTCTCCGCGACCTCCGCCTGGGCGAGTCGCAGCTCGGAGCGGATCAGCTCCGGGACCTGCGTGGTCAGTTGGTGCGCGAGTGCCCCGAGAGTTGGATCAGGCGCGGGAGTGGCGATATCTGGATCGTTCATGCCGTGTCGAGTAGCCATTTCCTGAGGATTCAAACCCTGTGGGCGGACCGGTCGGCCCGTCGGAGGCGACCCGTAGACTCCCCACCGTGGCAGGCAGAATCAGGGAAGAGGACATCGCCGAGGTCCGCGAGAAGACTCGCATCGAGGACGTCGTCTCCTCCTACGTCACCCTGCGGAACGCTGGCGGCGGGTCGATGAAGGGACTGTGCCCCTTCCATGACGAGAAGTCCGCGTCATTCCATGTGACCCCTTCGCGGGGTTTCTACCATTGCTTCGGTTGTCAGGCCGGCGGGGACGTCATCAAGTTCGTGATGGAGATGGACGGGCTCGGGTTCACCGAGACCGTCGAGCGGCTCGCCGAGAAGGTCGGCGTACAGCTGCGCTATGAAGAGGGCGGCGCACCGCGTCCGCACACGGGCGGTCCACAGCGGCCGCGGCTCATCGAGGCCCACAAGCACGCCGCGGAGTGGTACGCCGAGCAGCTGGCCACCCCCGAGGCGCTCCAGGCGCGTCAGTTCCTCGACTCGCGCGGGTTCGACGCCGATGCGGCGATCATGTTCGGCGTCGGCTTCTCGCCACGCGGGGGAGAGGACCTCCTCAAGCACCTGCGCCAGAAGGGGTTCAAGGACGCGGAGCTCGTCACCAGCGGTCTGATCGGCGAGGGACGCGGGCTCTACGACCGGTTCCGGGGCCGGCTGATGTGGCCGATCCGTGACACCAGCGGTGACACCATCGGCTTCGGCGCGCGGCGGATCTTCGACGACGACCGCATCGAGGCGAAGTACCTCAACACACCTGAGACCCCGATCTACCACAAGAGCCAGGTCCTCTACGGGATCGACCTCGCCCGCCGCGAGATCGCCCGCGCCAGCCAGGCGGTCATCGTCGAGGGCTACACCGACGTGATGGCCTGTCACCTCGCGGGCGTCAAGACGGCCGTTGCCACCTGCGGCACTGCCTTCGGAGACGACCATGCCCGGGTGATCCGGCGGCTGCTGCACGACCATGACGAGTTCCGCGGTGAGGTGATCTTCACCTTCGACGGGGACGAGGCCGGTCAGAAGGCGGCGATCCGCGCGTTCGAGGGCGACCAGATCTTCGCCGGCCAGACCTACGTCGCGGTGGAGCCGACCGGGATGGACCCCTGCGACCTGCGGCTGAAGTCGGGTGACGCTGAGGTGCGTGAGCTCGTGGCTCGCCGGGTGCCGCTCTACCGTTTCGTGCTCGCCAACGTCGTGCAGCGTTACGACCTCGACCGCGCCGACGGCCGCGTCGACGCCATGCGCGATGCGGCCAAGCTGGTCACGGCCATCCGCGACCGTTCCAAGGTCGATGCCTTCTCGCGCGAGCTGGCCGGGATGATCGGGATCGAGCCGGCCGACGTGCAGCGCGAGGTCCGCCGTGCCTCTCAGCGGGCCGCCCCGTCGGGCCCGGCCCAGGGTCAGGGAGCCACCCGGCAGGCCGCTGAGCTCCCCGATCCTCGTGACCCCCGGCTGATGCTTGAGCGAGAGACGCTCAAGCTCATGGTGCAGTACCCCTCCGCGGTCGGGCGCACCGCCCGCGACGTCGACGCCCAGGACTTCACCCACGGTGCCTACCGGGCGCTCTGGGCCGGGATCCAGGCGGCCGGGGGACCGACTGCCGCCGACCCCCAGTGGGCCTCCACCCTGCGTGACGCCCAGACCGACGAGCGGCTCCAGTCGTTGATCAGCGCCCTGACCGTCGAGCCGCTCCTCGCGGCCAAGGAGCCGGACGACGCCTATGTCGGCCAACACGTCCACCGGTTGCGCGAGCTGACGGCCATGCGTCGGATCGCCGACCTGAAGTCGCGCCTGCAGCGCACCAACCCGGTCGAGCAGGCCACGGAGTACAACCGGATGTTCGGCGAGCTGGTGGCACTCGAGCAGCACCGCCGCAGCCTGCGCGAGCGGGCACTGGAGAGCCAGTGAAGCTGTTCGAGCGCAGCGGGGGAGTCCCCGCAGACGTCCTCGCACGCGCCGACCTCCCGCGCGGCGAGAGGCTCCTCGCCCATGCCTCCGCCTCGGACGGCTCCTGGGTGCTCGGCACCCGCGAGCGCCTGATCCTGGTCGCGCCAGAGGCCACCACAGCCATCGCGTGGGAGAGCGTCGAGGACGCCGCCTGGGACAAGGAGGCCTCCACGTTGAAGGTCACCCGGATCGGGGCGTACGGCGAGCCGCGGCCGGCGTACTCCTTCTCAATGGACGACCCCTCTCGCCTGCTCCAGCTCGTGCGCGAGCGGGTGACCGCGAGCATCGTCTTGCAGCGTCGGGTTCCCGTCCACGGCAAGTTGGGGCTGACCGTCATCGGCCGACGCAGTCCCGTCGGTGGTCCCGTGACCTGGATGCACGCCTTCGACCAGGGACTAGACCCCACCGATCCGGAGGTCGCGGCCGTCGCCCACCAGGCTCTCGCCGACGCGCAGTCGGAGGTGGGCGAGACCGAGCCACACCCGATTTAGCAACTCCACATCGAGTTGCTAGGGTTTGCGGGCGCGATCCCCTGTAGCTCAATTGGCAGAGCATTCGACTGTTAATCGGAGGGTT
>JBDSXU010000065.1:0-5076 GCA_039926005.1 Marmoricola sp. | reverse complement strand
CTGCCCCTACAAGAAGATCTACTTCAACCACCGCACCGGCAAGGCCGAGAAGTGCACGTTCTGCTTCCCTCGCATCGAGGTCGGACTGCCCACCGTTTGCTCGGAGACCTGTGTCGGACGGCTCCGCTACATCGGGCTGATGCTCTACGACGCCGACAAGGTCCTCGAAGCTGCCTCCACGGAGGACGACCACGGACTCTACGAGGCGCAGCGAGAGGTCTTCCTGGACCCGTTCGACCCCGAGGTGATGCGCGAGGCGGAGAAGGCCGGCATCGCCCGGGACTGGGTCGACGCGGCCCAGCGCTCCCCGATCTACGCCCTGATCAACACCTTCAAGGTCGCGTTGCCGCTTCACCCGGAGTACCGCACGATGCCGATGGTCTGGTACATCCCGCCGCTCTCGCCGGTCATCGACGTGGTCAAGGAGACCGGTGAGGACGCCGAGGACAAGGGCAACCTGTTCGCCGCCATCGACGCGCTGCGGATCCCGATCGAGTACCTCGCCGAGCTGTTCACGGCCGGCGACGTGGCCCCAGTCGACGCGGTGCTGAAGAAGCTGGCTGCGATGCGCTGCTACATGCGCGACATCAACATGGGGCGCGACCCCGACGGGACGATCCCCGCCGCGGTGGGAATGACCGAGGAGGAGATGTATGACATGTACCGCCTCCTGGCCATTGCGAAGTACGACGAGCGGTACGTGGTCCCGCCGGCCCACGCGGAGCAGGCGCATTCCCTCGAGGAGCTGGCCACCGAATGCTCGCTGGACTACGAGGGCGGACCGGGCATGGGCGGATCCGGCCCGTTCGGCGAGGGCTCGGGAGCTCCGAGACCCGTGGCCGTGGAGAACTTCCAGATGCTGCAGAACCGCCAGACCTCGGACTCGCTGGCCGGCCCGGACGCCAAGGACTCCCGGGTGAACCTGCTCAACTGGGACGGCAAGGGGTCGCCCGGCGGCCTCTTCCCAGCACGCGGAGAAGGGGAGTGAGCGTGAAGACCCGGGCGCCCCGGAAGCCTGCTCACTCCGCCCAGACCCTGACGGTCACCTGGCAGGCGGCCTCCCTGCTTCTCGACTACCCAGATCACGCACTCCTCGAGAACCTGCCGGTGGTGCGGGCAGCAGTTCAGTCACTCCCGGACCCGCTGCGCGACCCGATCGAGGAGTTCCTCGCCCGCCTCGAGCTGACGCCGCTGCAGGAGCTGCAGCAGGACTACGTGGAGACGTTCGACAACCGCCGTCGCTGCAACCTGTTCCTCACCTACTTCGCCCACGGGGACACCCGCAAGCGCGGGATGGCGTTGCTGCGGTTCAAGCAGACCTACCTGGCATCGGGGTTCGAGCTCGACGCCGACTCCTCAGGCGGGGGCGAGCTTCCCGACCACCTCTGCGTCGTGCTCGAGTACGCCGCCACCATCGACCAGACGCTGGGGCGTCAGCTGATGCTCGACCACCGGGCGGGCCTCGAGCTCCTTCGCCTCTCACTGCGTGACCTGGAGTCACCGTGGTACTCCGTGGTCGACGCGGTGTGCCGGACGCTCCCACCGTTGCGGGGTGACGAACGCGACGCCGTACGCCGCCTCGCGGCCGAGGGGCCACCGGAAGAGGAAGTCGGGCTCGCTCCGTTCGCGACCCCCGAGTTCAGTCCCGGCGCAGCCTCCGACGCACGATCCACCGAACGGGTGACCCTGCCCATGCCGACCTTCCCGGGAGCACGCGCATGAACGAGTTCCTGTTCGTGATCGTCCCCTACCTGTGCCTGACGACGTTCGTGGTCGGCCACCTGTGGCGCTACCGCTACGACAAGTTCGGCTGGACCACCCGCTCCTCCCAGCTCTACGAGAACCGCATGCTGCGCATCGGCAGCCCGCTGTTCCACTTCGGGATGCTCGGCGTCGTCGGTGGCCACGTCATCGGTCTGCTGGTGCCGCAGTCGTGGACGGACGCGGTCGGGATCAGCGAGCACGCCTACCACGTGGTGGCCGTTGCCGGCGGCCTCCTGTCCGGGGTGATGACTGTGGTCGGCCTGGCGATCCTGGTCTACCGCCGCCGAACCGTCGGACCCGTGTTCTCCGCCACGACGCGGATGGACAAGGTGATGTATGTGTTCCTGGCGGTGGTGATCGTGCTCGGGATGTGGAACACAATCGCCGGCTCGATCCTGACCATCGGCGGCGAGTACAACTACCGCGAGGGCGTCTCGGTCTGGTACCGCTCGTTCCTCGCGTTCCATCCCGACCCGTCCTTGATGGCGGACGCGCCCCTGGGGTTCCAACTGCACGCACTCGTTGCCTTCGGTCTCTTCGCGCTGTGGCCCTTCACCCGACTGGTGCACGTCTTCAGCGCACCGCTGGGCTACCTGACCCGGCCCTACATCGTCTACCGCAGCCGTGACGACCAGCAGCTCGGCAGCCACGGGCCGCGACGCGGCTGGGACCGGGTGGGCTGAGGTGTGTGACTACTGCGGCTGCAACGGAGTGGAGCCGATCCGCGAGCTGATGGACGAGCACGAAGCACTCATGGACGAGGCACACCATGTCCGAGAGGCACTGGGTCAAGCCGACCCGACACTCGCGCTCTCGCTCCTCGAGCGCCTCGTGGGACACCTGGGACGTCACGTTCGCCGCGAGGAGGCGGGCATCTTCAGGGCACTGCGGGACAAGGGCGAGTTCCTCGAGGAGCTGAGCGACCTCGAGACCGAGCACCGGCAGTTCGACGCCACGATCAGCACCCTCCACGCCGGGACCCCCGACCTCGCCGTCCGGGTGACGAAACTGCTCGATGACCTGGGCGAGCACGTGGAGCGCGAGGACCTCGGCATCTTCCCCATCTCGGTGGTGACCCTGGGAATGGTCGGGTGGCAGGCCGTCGAGGACGCTCGCGCCGAGTCACCGAGCTTCCTGCTCGATACGCACGCGCCCACGGCGGTTGCGGTGCCCGTCATCGCTCCCGCGTGAGCGCCACCACAAACCCACCTGAGTCCTACCTCGAGAGTGAGAACGATGCAGAAAGAGTCCCTGACCGCGTTGAGCCGACACCACCTCGACGCGGCGCGAACGGCCACCAGCGGGCGCAGCGCCCACACCATCTACGGGGGCCACGAGCACGTGCTGCGCCAGACCCTCATCGCGCTGCGCGCGGGCTCCAACCTCGACGAGCACGAGAACCAGGGCGAGGCGACGGTCCAGGTTCTGCACGGTCGCGTGACCCTCGTCGCCGGCGATGAGCGATGGAACGGCTCACCCGGGGACCTGTTGTTCGTGCCCGACTCCCGGCACGCCCTCGAGGCCGTTGAGGACTCGGTCGTCTTGTTGACGGTCGGCAAGAGCAACGACTGACCTCGACGGCTCGAGGCCCTGTCCAAGTGCCAGCGCTCGGCCGGGCCCCAATCTGACTGACTGATCGAACAGTCAGACTGACGATCTGGGAGACCGGGCCTCGTCTCAGAACCCGGAGCGACTCCTCGGGCCGCGTGCGCAAGGGTTCCGCTAGCGTGCACGGTGGGGGCTCACCGAGGGAGGAACGACGACGGTGCTGTCGGACATCGAGATAGCCAATGCCGCCACGCTGCGCCCGATCAGGGAGGTGGCCGCCGAGACCCTCGGGATCGCCGAGCGGCACCTCGTGCCCTACGGCCATTACAAGGCCAAGGTGGACCTGACCTACCTGGCGACTCTCGCTGACCGGCCGCTCGGCCGACTGGTCCTGGTGACTGCGCTGTCCCCGACTCCGCCAGGTGAGGGCAAGACCACGACGACCGTCGGCCTCACTGACGCTCTGCACGGGATGGGACGCCGGACGGTCGCCTGTCTGCGCGAGCCGTCGATGGGACCGGTGTTCGGCATGAAGGGCGGCGCGGCCGGTGGCGGTTACAGCCAGGTCGTGCCGATGACCGACATCAACCTGCATTTCACCGGCGACTTCGCGGCGATCGCCGCCGCGAACAACCTGCTGGCGGCCCTCATCGACAACCACGTGCATCACGGCAACGAACTCGACATAGACGTCCGGAGCGTCACCTGGAAGCGCGTGCTCGACATGAACGACCGGGGGCTTCGCGAGGTCGTCGTCGGCCTCGGCGGCCATGTGAACGGCTTCCCCCGCGAGGACGGGTTCGACATCGTCGTCGCCTCGGAGTTGATGGCGATCTTCTGCCTCACCGAGTCGTGGGCTGATCTGAAACGGCGCATGGGAGACATGGTCATCGGCTACACGCGCGGAACCAAGCCGGTCACCGCACGCGAACTCGGCGCTGACGGCGCAATGGCGGCCCTGCTGCGAGATGCGCTCGCACCGAACCTCGTGCAGACGCTCGAGGGTGCCCCGGCGTTCGTGCACGGCGGCCCCTTCGCAAACATCGCGCACGGGTGCAGCTCGGTGACGGCAACCCGAGCCGGTCTGCGGCTGGCCGACCTGGTGGTCACCGAGGCGGGGTTCGGAGCGGACCTCGGGGCGGAGAAGTTCGTTGACATCAAGTGCCGCAAGTCCGGCCTGCGTCCCGACGTCGCGGTCGTCGTGGCGACGGCGCGAGCCCTGAAGTACCACGGCGGTGTGCCACTCTCCGAACTCGGCAGCGAAGACCTCGGCGCGATCCAGGCCGGGATGGTCAACCTGCGCAGGCACCTGGACAACATCCGCGAGGTCTACGGCATTCAGTGCGTCGTCGCGGTCAACCGCTTCCCGACCGACACGGACCTCGAGGTGGCGAAGGTGGTCGAGCTCGTGGCCTCCGAGGGTGTCCGGGCGTTCCCGGCGACGCACTTCGCCGACGGCGGACTGGGCGCGCAGGACCTTGCGAAGGGCGTGCTGGAGGCGCTGGACGAGCCCTCGCCGTACGCCTTCTCGTTCACCTACGACGACGACATGTCCCTGACCAAGAAGGTCGAGGCCATCGCGTCCAGGCTGTACGGCGCGGGGCTGGTGACGTGGGACGCCAAGGCCCGACGGCGACTGCTGCGGTTCGAGCGCGATGGGTACGGCGCGCTGCCGGTGTGCGTGGCGAAGACGCAGTACTCGTTCTCGACGGACCCGACCTCGCTGGGCGCCCCGACGGGGCACGAGCTGCACGTCCGCGAGGT
>JBDSXU010000064.1:0-6307 GCA_039926005.1 Marmoricola sp. | reverse complement strand
ACCTGACCATCGTCGAGAAGGCGCTGGGTCTCAAGCTCGACGACCCAGCCATCACGGCGTACACCGCGGTCATCCAGATGGGCGCCATCGCTGCAGTGATCCTCTACTTCCGCAGGGACATCTGGCGGATCGCGGGGGCTTGGTTCAAGGGCCTCGTCCGGCCGGAGTACCGCGGGCACTTCGACCACCGCTTCGGCTGGTACATCATCGTCGGCTCCATCCCCATCGGCATCGTGGGCTTCATCGGCAAGGACGTGATCTCCGGTTCGCTGCGCTCGCTCTGGTGGGTCGGTGCCGCGCTCGTGCTGTGGAGTGCCGTGATGGTGTACGCGGAGCGCACGGGAACCCAGAAGCGTGGCGAGCGTGAGCTCACGATGGCCGACAGCATCTTCGTTGGCCTGCTTCAGTGCGTCGCGCTCGTTCCCGGTGTCTCGCGGTCCGGAGCAACGATCTCGGCGGGACTGGTGCGTGGCCTCGACCGGGTGACCGCGACCCGTCTGAGCTTCTTCCTGTCCATCCCGGCGCTGACCGCCGCTGGGCTCTACGAGCTCAAGGACGTCGTCAACAGCGACATCGGCATCGGGCCGACCGTGGTCGGCACATTCGTGAGCTTCGTGGTCGCCTACGCCGCCGTTGCCTGGCTGCTCAAGTTCGTCGCCGGCCACTCGATCACCTGGTTCGTGCCATACCGCCTGGTGCTCGGCTTCGGCCTGCTCGGTCTGCTCGCGACGGGCGTCATCAGCGCGACCTGAGTCAGAGCCACCCCGAGCGCTTGCTGATGATGAAGACCACCAGCGAGCTGAGCAGCATCAAGGTCAACGCGATCGGGTAACCGAAGAGCCAGTGCAGCTCGGGCATGTGGACGAAGTTCATGCCGTAGATGCTGCCGACCAGCGTCGGCGCAGCCACCAGACCGACTGCGGCGGAGATCCGGCGCATGTCGTCGTTCTGCTGGATCGAGATCTGTGCGGTGTGCGCCTCGAACGCCGCGGAGAGCAGCGAGTCCAGAGTCTCGATGGTCTCGGCGACCCGGGTGAGGTGGTCGGCGACGTCGCGGAAGTAGGGAGCGGCGTCACTGTGGATCCCGTGGACGGCACCCTCGGAGAACTTGTTCATCGGATCCCGCAGGGGGAGCACGGCACGGCGCATCTCGGCGAGCTCGCGCTTGAGGACGTAGATGCGCGCGGAGTCGTTGGTGCGCTCGGTGGAGAACACTGACTGCTCCACCTCGTCGACGTCCTCCTGCAGCGATCCGGCCACCTCCTCGTAACGGTCGACAACTGCGTCGCACACGGCGTAGACCACCGCAGAGGGGCCGTGCGCCAGCACCGCGCTCATCCCCTCGAGCCGGTGCCGGGTGTCGCTGAGCCCGACGCCCGAGCCGTGCCGGACGCTGATCACGAACATGTGGCCGACGAACAGGCTGATCTCGCCGGTCTCGACGGCGTCCTCCTCGTCGAGGTACCAGAGGGTCTTCAAGACGATGAACAGCGATTCGGCGTACCGCTCGACCTTGGGGCGCTGGTGCGCACTCAACGCGTCCTCTACCGCCAACGGATGGAGGTCGTAGAGATCGGCGACCGCCTCGAGCTCCGCGCTGTTCGGATGGTGCAGCCCGACCCAGACGAAGTCGTTGGACTCGGTCGCCTTGGCGCGTACGCCGGCCAGGTCCTGGGTGTCCAGGCCGAGGTCGACCCGTTCGCCTTTGCGGTACAGCGCGTTGTCCACGATCACAAGGGAAGGCTACGACGCAGCGGGCACGACTACGCTCCGGACATGGCAACGGTGATCCTGGCTCGCCACGGGCGGACAGCCGCCAACGCGACCGGCGTCCTCGCAGGACGTGGGAAGGGCGTGCACCTCGACGACACCGGAACCGCCCAGGCGACGGCGGCCGCGGAGCGACTGACCGGCCTCGAGCTGGCCGTCGTCGTCTCCAGCCCGCTCGAGCGATGCCGGGAGACTGCGCGGCTGCTGGCGCCCGGGGCCCGCACGCTCACCGACCGGCGACTCCTTGAGTGCGACTACGGCGACTGGACGGGGCAGGAGCTCAAGAAGCTGGCCAAGGAGAAGCTCTGGCGCACGGTGCAGGCGCAGCCATCCGGGGCGCGGTTTCCCGGGGGGGAGTCGATGCCCGAGATGTCGGCGCGAGCAGTCGCGGCCATCCGGGACCGCGACGCAGCGGTGGAGTCCGAGGTGGGGGATCACGCCGTGTGGCTCGCTGTCTCCCACGGGGACGTGATCAAGGCGATCCTTGCCGATGCGCTCGGCATGCACCTCGATGCGTTCCAGCGGATCATGGTCGATCCGGCGAGCCTGTCCGTCGTCCGCTACACCCCGCACCGCGTGTTCGTGATCACGATGAACTCCCGCTCCGGCTCCTTGGCCCACCTGGCGGCCAAGCCCTCACCACGCCGTTCCCGATCCCGTGCCGGCGATGCCCCCGTCGGGGGCGGAGCGGGTCCTTCGGGCGCCTCCGATTAGGCTCGCAGGTATGCCTGTCGTCCACCGGTTCGACCCACCTGAGCGCTTCGTGCCCGGCACCGTCGGCGAGCCCGGCCAGCGGACTTTCTTCCTGCAGGCGCGATCCGGCAACCAAGTCACTTCGGTGTCACTGGAGAAGCAGCAGGTGCAGATCCTGGGGGAGCGGGTCGCGGAACTCCTCGACGATCTGATCTCCACCGACGAGTCCACGAGCACCATCCCCGCGATGACCCCCGTGGCCATGATCGACAACGAGCCGCTGGAGCAGCCCATCGAGGAGGAGTTCCGGGCCGGCACCATCACATTGTCCTGGGACGTCGGCGACGAACGCGTCGTGATCGAGGTGTTCCCGGTCATCGAGGTGGAGGTGGACCTCCCGGTCGAGGCCGCGGAACAGGAGCTGATCGACCTGCCCATCGAGGAACCGGAGCCCGAGGAGGTGCTGCTGGTGCGGATGCCCGCAGCAATGGCGCGGTTGTTCGCTGCTCGTGCCGAGTCCGTCGTGTCTGCAGGGAGGGCGCCGTGCCCCTTCTGTGGTGGGCCGATGGACACCGAGGGTCACCTGTGCCCGCGCGCCAACGGCTACCGGCGTACCAAGAGCTGAGCCTCGTGCAGGCACCCGACTCCTGTGAGCTCCTCGAGGCGCGGCTCGTGGTGCTCGGGCGGATCATGCCCGCCTCCAACCACACCTTCTTGACGCAGCTGGGCGACTCCGAGACCCAGTGCGTCTACAAGCCGAACTCGGGCGAGCGTCCACTGTGGGACTTCACCGACGGCACCCTCGCGGATCGGGAGTACGCCGCGTGGGTCGTCTCGGACCACCTGCGCTGGGACATCGTCCCGCCGACGGTGCTGCGCGACGGCCCGGCCGGACGAGGCATGGTGCAGCTCTGGATGGAGTCCGAGGAGGGTGTCGACCCGATCGACGTCGTGCCGCAGGGAGAGATACGGCCCGGTTTCCTGCACGTGCTCGACGCGACCGGTGCTCGTGACGAACCGGTCGTTCTCGTCCACGAGGACTCCGAGCCGCTGCGCCGGATGGCGGTCTTCGACATCATCATCAACAACACCGACCGCAAGGGCGGACACGTGCTGCCCATGCCTGGTGGTCACCGCCACGGTGTCGACCACGGCGTCTGCTTCCACTCCGAGGACAAGCTGCGCACGGTGTTGTGGGGCTGGGCCGGTCAGCGCCTGTCGGCGGTCGAGCTGGCCGGTGTCGAGTCGGTCATGGACGGGCTCGACTCCGGGCCGGACTCGGGGCTGCGCGAGTCGCTCGAGGACCTGCTGACTGTGCGTGAGGTGGATGCCGTCGCACGTCGGTGTGAACGACTGTTGCGGGTGGGGTCCTTCCCGGTGCCCCGAGGGGGCTGGCCCTCGATCCCGTGGCCTCCGTTCTGAGGGCGGCCGATAGGCTCGGTCGCATGCGTGCGTGGACCTCACCAAACGGCTCTACCGCGACGACTGCCCTTCCCCTCAGCGTCTGCGGACCCGCCGTACGCGTCTTCGACAGCTCGACCGGAGGCCTGCGCGAGGTGGCTCCCAGCGACGGGCCCGCGCGGATGTACGTCTGCGGGATCACGCCCTACGACGCGACGCACATCGGCCACGCCGCCACCTATGTCGCCTTCGACCTGCTGAACCGCGCCTGGCGCTCAGCGGGTCTCGAGGTGCGCTACGTGCAGAACGTCACCGACGTCGACGATCCCCTACTGGATCGCGCCACAGCCACCGGTGAGGACTGGACCGAGCTCGCCGAGCGCGAGACGGAGCTGTTCCGCACCGACATGGAGGCGTTGCGCGTGCTGCCGCCCGACTCCTACGTGGGGGCCGTCGAGGCGATCCCGCTCGTGGTCGACATGGTCGAGATGCTCCGGGCAGCGGGCAGCGTGTACGACGTCGACGGCGATCTCTACTTCTCGGTGACTCGCGACCCGGCGTTCGGTGAGGTCTCGGGCTGGACCCGCGAGCAGATGATGCGCGTCTTCGCCGACCGCGGCGGGGACCCGGAGCGTCCCGGCAAGAAGGACCCACTGGACTGCCTGCTCTGGCAGGGCGAGCGACCCGGCGAGCCCGCATGGGACTCGCCGCTGGGCCGGGGCCGCCCCGGTTGGCACATCGAGTGCTCGGCGATCGCTCGCCACCACCTCGGCATGGCGGTCGACGTGCAGGGAGGGGGGAGTGACCTCGTCTTCCCGCACCACGAGATGAGCGCCTCCGAGGCCCAGGTGGCCGACCCGGGCGCGCGCTTCGCGCTGGCCTACGTGCACGCAGGGATGGTCGGTCTCGACGGCCAGAAGATGTCGAAGTCCAAGGGCAACCTGGTGCTGGTCTCCAAGCTCCGCGAGAGCGGCCTGGACCCGATGGTCATCCGGCTGATCCTGCTGGGACACCACTACCGTGGCGACTGGCACTGGGACGAGGCCGATGTCTCGGCAGCGGGCGCGCGCCTCGACAAGTGGCGCGGAGCAGTGGCGAAGGCTGCCGGCGCCCCCACCGAGCACCTCGTCACCGACGTCCTCGCCGCGCTGGCCAACGACCTCGACGCGCCGTTCGCACTGCGTCTGATCGACCACTGGGCCAACTCGACCGACTTCGGCGACGACACCGAGGCGGGTGCCGGCGAGGTCGTCCGGTCACTGGTGGACTCCGCGCTGGGCGTCGAGCTATAGCAGAGGCAACCACTGCCGATCCAGGAACGAGAAGAACGATCAGCTCGTGACCCGGAGCCTGGCGGTCTTGAGCAAGACCGGAGGCCAAGCAGCCAACCCGGGTACAGAGGCCTGAGAAGGCAGGGACAGAGGAGGATCGGAACCTATTCCTCTGGCTTGTTTCTCCTCTTGAGGTAGCGCTCGAACTCCCGGGCGATCGCCTCGCCACTGGCCTCGGGCAGCTCGGCGGTGTCCTGGCTCTCCTCGAGATTGCGGACGTACTCCGCCACGTCCTCGTCCTCCTCGGCGAGCTCGGCTACGCCTCGCTCCCAGGCGCGCGCATCTTCTGGTAGGTCACCGAGCGGGATACCGGTCTCGAGCAGGTCCTCGACCTGTCCCAACAGCGCCAGCGTTGCCTTGGGGCACGGTGGTTGAGGGAGGTAGTGGGGGACGGCGGCCCAGAAGGAGACGGCTGGGATGTCGAGGCGGGTGCACGCGTCCTGCAACACACCGATGATCCCGGTGGGGCCCTCGTAGGTGGCCGGCTCGAGCTTGAGCCGATCCTCGAGGTCGAGCTCGGTCGCAGTGCCGCTCACCTGGATGGGTCGGGTGTGCGGGGTCTCGGCGAGCAGCGCCCCGAGGGTCACGACCAGCTCCACGCCGAGTTCGTCGGCACACGCGAGCAGCTCCGCGCAGAACTGGCGCCACTTCATGTTCGGCTCGATACCGCGCAGGAGTACGACGTCGCGGTCCGCGCCGGGTGGCCGGGCGACGTACACCTGCGTCGAGGGCCAGGTGATCCGGCGCATCCCCTCGTCCGTGGTGCCGATCATCGGCCGGTTGACCTGGTAGTCGTAGAACTCCTCGGGATCGACCACGGCGACCACCTCGGCGTTCCAGACCTCGATGAGATGGTCCACCACCCCGGTCGCCGCGCAGGCCGCGTCGTTCCAGCCCTCGAACGCCGCCACCATCATCGGGTTGACGAGCTCGGGCACGCCGTCGATCTCGATCACGAGGCAACCCTAGGACGTCGGACCCAGAGGTGCCGCGAGCCCGCCGGGGCCACCATGTGAAAATGGTCCGGCCCGACCAGGCATGCTGCCTAGGCTTGAGGCTCGTCGACGCACCCGGAGTACCTCTGTGAGCCCTGCCAGCAACGCCGAAGGTCC
>JBDSXU010000063.1:0-4553 GCA_039926005.1 Marmoricola sp. | reverse complement strand
TCGCGGTTGGTCCAGTACGGCGTGTCCGCGAGCCCGTCGATCCCAGGCGCGGCGGGCGACGTACCGGGGTTGAGCACGACACCCCGCGAAGCCTCGAAGATCTCCCCGTCGACCTCGACGGTCCGCGGCCCGGTCAGGCGGGCATGGCCGCGCACGAAGCGGACGCCGGCGTCGACGAGCCGATCGACGGCGACCTGGTCGTTCCAGTCGTCGGTCGCCTCCTCCCGGATGCGGTCGGCGACCTCGCTCCAGTCGGAGCGTACGTCGACCTCGCCCGCGAGCTCGGGGATCCGGCGAGCCTCCGCGAGCACGTCGGAGGCACGGATGATCATCTTGCTCGGGATGCAGCCGTAGTAGGGGCATTCACCCCCGACGAGCCGCTCGTCCACCCCGACCACCAAGAGCCCGGCCCTGGCCAGTTCCGTTGCCGTCGCCTCGCCACCGGGGCCGAGCCCGATCACCACCACGTCACATGAGTTCGTCGCCATGGGGGCAGTCTTGCATCGGTCTGCAGCACCGGCCCGACCTCCGCCGAGACGCCAGTGGACGGTGTCGACCTCGCGCGAGGGTCAGCGGTCGAGGTGTCTGGCCCGGGCGAAGCAGAACAGGCCGTAACAGGCGATGCCCACGCCGATCGCGATCAGCAGGTAGGGACCGAAGGGCTGTTCTTGCACCTTCTGCAGCGCAGAGTCCAGCCCGCCGGACTCCTTGGCCCTGTGCGTGATGCCGGCATAGCAGAACAGCCCGCCGACGATCGCGAAGGAGCTGCCTTTGGCGATGTAGCCGACCTTTCCCAGCAGCAGGTACGTCGCCCCGCTGTAGCCCAGCCTGCCCTCGGTGTCGAGGTGCTCGGCGAACTTCTCGGTCCAGCCACGCCACGCCATGTTGCCGGCGTACCCGATGATCGCGAGGCCGACGGCCACGACGAGCCACTGCCCGGCAGGGAGGTCCATCAGCCTGGCCGTCATGCCTCGCGAGCCCTTGCCCGAGCTGCCGGAGCCGACCGCCACCCGCACGGCCGTGACACCGAGAGCACCGTAGATGACCGCCTTCAGACCGGACGCGGCGCGTTTGCGCGCCCGGTCGGAGTCCTCCACGTTGCGGTGCCCGAAGGCTGCCTCGAGGACACGCCAGACCACGAGGAGGAACATCCCGACCGCCACGGCCCAGACCATGATCCTGCCGAAGGGCTGCTGGGCCAGCTCGGAGAGCGCGCCCTTGGCGCTGGCCTGGCCGCCGTGATCGCCGAGTGCGAGCTGGATGGCCAGCAGGCCGATGAGCAGGTGGACCACGCCGTACGCCACGAGACCGGCACGGACGGCGTGGTCGAGCCAGTCGCTCTGCTCGGCCTCCTGTCCGACGTCCTCAGGATCGTTCATTGCGCGAACTCGAGTTCCTTGAACCACGATTCGAGGACGTAGTCGGTCTTCCAGCCCATCGACGCATAGAGACCGTCGGCGCCGGTCGGTGAGTCGGCGTCGACCTCGAGGCCGACCCGGTCGCGGCCGCGCTGGGCAGCGTCGGCGATGACGGCGTGCAGCAGCGCCTTGGCGACGCCACGCCCGCGGGCATCGCGGTGCACGCCGATGTACTCCACGTAGCTGCCCTCATGGCCGGCGGCGTTCTCGCCAAGCACCGTGCCGACCAGTGCTCCGGCGGCGAGCGGCTGGCCGTCCTCGCCGTCGACGAAAGCGAGCCACCAGTGGTCCCAGCGGTGGCCGGGGTCCTCGCGGAGGCGCTGCACGAACTCGGGAAAGCTCTCGCGGTAGGAGTTGAAGTGGTCCTCGAAGGAGGACTCCAGCATCTCGTGAACGAGATGGAGGTCGCCGGCGACCGGCAACCCGTTCTCGTGGCTGGAGACCCGGCGCAGGGTCACTCCCTCGCGCGCAGCCGGCAGCGAGGTGGCCTCCTCAGGGGTGACCGGCCGTGTCATCTGCGGCCAGGTCCTGCGCTTGGTGTAGCCGGCGTCGGCCAGCCACTGCTGCTGCACCGCGTCGTCGGCGAACGGGCTCGCATCGAGCCTCGTCTCGGTCACCTCGCGCAGCTTGCCGAACCCGTGGGCCTGCTCCTCGGCCCACGCGTAGAGGGTTCCGGCGACCACAGACGCGCCTGCCAGCGCGCGGTCGACGTACTGCGCCACCATGGTCCGGCGCGCGGCGCGGTCATGGACGCTGATCCACGCCCGCGGTTGGCCATCGGGGTCCACGGCCAGCAGCTGTCGCCGCGTCCAGGAAGCCGGTCCGGCGACCTCGGACTCGATGGCCTCGCGATCCACCGACGCGGAACCGGTGTGCGCCAGCCGGTCCGCACCGCGGAGCTTCACCAGGACATCGAGGTCATCCAGCTCGGGAACACGCGCCGTCCATCCCGGTGGGAGACCGGGCGAAACGTGGACGGGAACCTGCTCGGCGTCGGAAGTCACCGGGCCATCTTGCCCGAAGCCGGGAGTCAACGTGCCAGCAAGTCACGGTCACGGACGATGTTCCCGAGGACGCCGTTGACGAAGGCCGGTGACTCGTCGGTGGAGAGGTCGCGGACGAGGTTGAGCGCCTCGGAGACCGCGACCGCGTTCGGTACTTCGTCGACGAAGAGCACCTCGAAGGTCGCCAGCCGCAGCACGTTGCGATCCACCGCCGGCATCCGGGCGAGCGTCCAACCCTGCGCATAGGTCGAGATGACCTCGTCGAGACGGGTCTGGTGCTCGGTCACGCCCTGCACCAGCGTGACGGTGTAGTCGTTGACGGGCCCGTCCTCCGACTGCTGCTCCAGCGCGTCCACCGTCGAGCGGTTGCGCATCTCGGAGGCGTAGAGGACGTCGAGGGCGCGCTTGCGTGCCTTGGAACGCGCGCTCATCCGGGGTCCCCGACGCGCCGGGAGCGCAGCGAGTGGCGTGGTGGGGTGGTCATCGGTTCATCAGCTGCTGACGCGACCCAGGTAGGAGGAGTCCCTGGTGTCGACCTTGATCCGCTCGCCGGTCGTGATGAACAGGGGTACGGCGATCTGGTGACCGGTCTCGAGCGTGGCGGGCTTGGTGCCACCGGTGGAACGGTCACCCTGGAGGCCGGGCTCGGTGTACTGCACCTCGAGCTCGACCGACGCGGGAAGCTCGATGTAGAGCACCGTGCCCTCGTTGGTGGCGACCATCGCCTCCTGGTTCTCCAGCATGAAGTTGGTGGCCTCGCCGACGACCTCCGGGGGAACCTCGAGCTGCTCGAAGGTGCCGGTGTCCATGAATACGAAAGACGTGCCGTCGTTGTAGAGGTACTGCATCGTCCGCTTGTCGACGTTGGCGATCTCGACCTTGACGTCCGCGTTGAAGGTCTTGTCGACGGTCTTGCCCGAGCTGATGCTCCGCAGCTTGGTGCGCACGACCGCGCCGCCCTTGCCGGGCTTGTGGTGCTGGAACCAGATGACCTGCCAGAGCTGGCCGTCCAGTTTGAGCACCATGCCATTCTTCAAGTCGTTCGTCGTAGCCATGCGGGAGTCGCGCCTTCGCAGTCGGGAGATGAGGGGGGCGGCCCGGGAACCGCAGCCGCCGAGTCTAGCCGTAGTGCGCCGAGCGGGCTCTTCTGTCACGCCGTAGTGCGCCGAGCGGGCAGTTCTGTCACGCGAGGTGGGACGAAACTGCCCGGTCACCGTCCCACAGCGTGACGCAAGTGCCCGGTCGGCAAGCTACTTGCTCAGGATGAGGCCGGAGGTGGGTACGCCGGTTCCGGTGACCAGGACGTGGTGGGCCTCCTCGACCTGGTTGACGGAGGTGCCGCGGACCTGGCGCACGGCCTCGGTGATGCCGTTCATGCCGTGGATGTAGGCCTCGCCGAGCTGCCCGCCGTGCGTGTTCAGCGGGAGGCGGCCGCCGAGCTCGATCGCCCCGTCGGCGATGAAGCCCGGCGCCTCGCCGCGGCCGCAGAACCCCAGCTCCTCGAGCTGCATCAGCACGTACGGCGTGAAGTGGTCGTAGAGCACCGCCGTGGCGATGTCATCGGTCGACAGACCGGACTGGCGCCACAGTTCGCGGCCGACGACACCCATCTCGGGGACGCCGATGTCCTCGCGGTAGTAGGAAGTCATCACGTACTGGTCGGCGGCACTCCACCTGTGCGGCAGCGGCGATCGACACCGGCGCCTGGGCCAGGGACGCCGCCCGCTCCGTCGTGGTCACCACGATCGCGACCGCCCCGTCGCTCTCCTGGCAGCAGTCGAGCAGGCGCAGCGGATCGGCGATCATCCGCGAGGCCTGGTGGTCCTCGATGGTGATGGGCCGACCGAAGAAGAACGCCGCAGGGTTGGTCGCGGCGTGCTTGCGGTCGGCCACGGCCACGGTGCCGAAGTCGGCCGACGTGGCGCCGTACTCGTGCAGGTAGCGCCGCGCCTGCATGGCCACCGTCGCGGCCGGGGTGGACAGTCCGTGCGGGTAGCTCCACGCGTTGTCGAGGCCGTTCGTGTTGACCTTCGCGGCAGCCCAGCTCTGTGCCTGCCCGAAGCGCTGGCCCGACCGCTCGTTGAAGCCGCGGTAGCAGACCACCACCTGCGGCTCGACGCGTAGGGACACC
>JBDSXU010000062.1:0-4829 GCA_039926005.1 Marmoricola sp. | reverse complement strand
CCGACTTCAAGGCGCGCGCCCTCACCATCAAGGAAGAGCGCTCCGACCTGGTCAAGCACCACCTCTGGGTGCTGTGGACCGACTACTTCAAGCCCCCGCACTTCGAGAAGTACCCGCAGCTGAACACCCTGTTCAACGAGGCCACCAAGCTCGCCGGCGCCGGTGGCACCAAGGCCTCGTGGGACCCGGCCGTGGCCGACAACCTCTTGGCCAAGATCGACGAGATCGCCGAGATCTTCTGGGAGACCAAAAAGGCTTGAACGAAGTGAAAGCCTGGAGGTCTGAGGAAGCGCTGAGCCTGCGAAGCGCTGACGCACGCTTCTAACGCAACCACGGAGGTCTGAGGAAGCGCTGAGCCTGCGAAGCGCTGACGCACGCTTCGAACGCAACCACGGAGGTCTGAGGAAGCGCTGAGCCTGCGAAGCGCTGACGCACGCTTCTAACGCAACCACGGCTGATCGCCGACGAGCCATCGCGACCCCCGTGCCCCCGGGCGCGGGGGTTCGTGCTTTTCCGGACCTCGCCCGCGGCGCCGCGTTCCGCACTAGTCTGTGTCCCACTGACCCCACCTTCATCAAGGACACCACCGTGAGCAACAGCCCTGACGTCGAGCTGCGCCTGCCTGCGGAGAGTGCCTACGTCGCCGTGCTGCGGATGACCACGGCTGGTCTTGCCGCCCGGCTCGACTTCACCCTCGATGACATCGAGGACCTCCGGATGGCGGTGGGTGAGGCGTGTGCGCTGGTGCTGGAGCATGCCGACCCCGGTGGCGACCTGCATGCGACCTTCGACCTGAACGACGGCTCGATCCGGGTGGCAGTGTCCGCCGACACCAGCACCGACGACGATCCCGACCAGGACAGCTTCGGCTGGCAGGTGCTCACCGCGCTGACCAGCGACGTACTGACCAGCCGGGAAGGGCACCTGCACTGGGTGTCCTTCACGGTGCGTTCGAGCATCGCGGCCTGACCGATGTCCGGCCCCGAGTCCGGCGCGGGGCCCGAGCCCACCGCCGACGCCACCAAGGATCCGTCCTCCGGCGACCAGGCAGCGAGTCGTCGCGGTCAGCGCCGTACGCCGCTGACCGCGCGCCAGCTCTCGACCCGGGAGCTGAGCCACTCGCTGTTCGTGGAGCTGCGCGACCCCGAGACCTCAGCGGGTCGGCAGATCACCTGTCGCGAGGAGCTCGTGCGCCTGCACCTGCCCCTGGTCGACCACTGTGCCCGCCGCTTCATGAATCGCGGTGAGCCACTCGACGACCTCGTCCAGGTCGGCACGATCGGGCTGATCAAGTCGGTCGATCGCTTCGACACCGGGCGTGGCGTGGAGTTCTCGACGTACGCCACCCCGACGATCCTGGGCGAGGTCAAGCGCTACTTCCGCGACAAGGGCTGGGCGATCAGGGTGCCGCGGCGACTCCAGGAGCTGCGGATGTCGATCAGCTCGGTCACCGGCGAGATGTCCCAGGACCTCGGCCGCTCACCCACGCCACGCGAGATCGGCGAGAAGCTCGGGGTCTCGGTGGAGGAGGTGATGGAGGGCATCGAGTCCGCCAACGCCTACTCGACTCTGTCCCTCGACGCCGGCGACAGCGGCGAGGACGGTCAGCGCAACAGCATGCTCGACAGCCTCGGGATGGACGACGAGGCGCTGGCGCACGTCGAGATCCGCGAGTCGATCAAGCCCCTGATCGAGCAGCTGCCGCCCCGGGAGAAGCGCATCCTGCTGCTGCGGTTCTTCCGTGGGATGACCCAGTCGCAGATCGCGGAGGAGATCGGGGTCTCCCAGATGCACGTCTCCCGCCTGCTCAACCGCACTCTCGCCCAGCTCCGGTCCTCGCTGAGCGAGGTCAGCTGACCCTCGGTCCCGGCTAGGTGTACCTAGTGGTGCGTCTGTGAATGGCGCCGCCTCGCGACGCCCCGCATCCCGCCCGGCTGCGTTGTCGTCGCTCAACAGACAACCCCGGTATGTCTCGCTCCTCCGCCTCGCCGGGCGGGCGCGGAACGCCGCTCCGAACCCAGTGCCATTTCACAGACCCACCACTATTCGCGGTCCGCCGCACGCTCGAGGGCGTCGATCGATCGCGGGTGGAGCAAGCCGGCCAGGACGAGGGCGGCGAAGACTGCCAGCGCGATGGCGAGAGCAAGCGTGTCGCCGCCACGGAAGTTCCAGGCCAGTCCCAGCCAGATCAGCTGAGCGAGCAGCACCGGCCCCCGCGACCAGGGCCGGACCCTGTTCATCCCCCGGGCGCAGAGGATCAGACCGACGCCGTACGCCAGGAAGAAGGCACCGGTGCTCACCCCCATCACCAGCCGGTCACTGTCGAGATTGAGCGCCTCGGCCAGGCCGAACGCGCCGGTCAGCAACCCCTGGACAAACGTCAAACCGGCAGCGGCCGCTAGGGGCGCTGGCGTACCGTGGGGCGAGTACGGCGACCTCGTCGTCGGATCGGGCTCCGGTCCGCCGTCACGGGGATCGGGATGGGCATCGCTCACGAGGTGAGCCTATTCCGTCCCGTGTTGTGACCAACGTGACGATCCAGGGGGGTTGTCAGAAGGCCACAGAGTTGCAACGATCAATCCGTTGCGCTGCAGCAGGAACTGATGTGCGCACCAACACCCCCCGGCGAACCCCCTCATCTGGTTGCCGGGCCGACATCGTGAATCCGTTCACTAGTATCCCGGAGGGTTACCCCAGCCATGGATTGGCGTCACCGTTCCGCGTGCCTCGATGAGGACCCGGAATTGTTCTTCCCGATCGGCAACACCGGGCCCGCGATCATGCAGATCGAGGAGGCCAGGCAGGTGTGTCGACGCTGCGACGTGCGCGAACAGTGCCTCGCATGGGCCCTCGAGGCCGGGCAGGACCATGGCGTCTGGGGTGGCCTGAGCGAGGACGAGCGACGCGCACTGAAGCGCCGCAACGCCCGCGCCCGCGTGCGCACCGCCTGAGTCGCCGCTGCATCTGCCGAGCCGCCTGACAGGTCACCGTCAGCGCGGTTGCCCGGTGACGTCCGGAACCTGTACGACGACCCGGGTCCCGGGGCCGTCCGCACGCGGCCCGAGGCTGATCTGTCCCGCGAGCTCGCCCACCAGCGAGCTCACGATGGACAGCCCGAGGCTCGCCGCGTCCTCCAGCCTGAAGTTCTCCGGGAGGCCGACACCGTCGTCCTCGATGCTCAGTTCCAGCCCTTTGCCGGTGCGGGCGCAGTGGATCTCGATGACGCCGCCGTGGTCCTCGTCGTAGGCGTGCTCCACGGAGTTCTGGACGAGCTCTGTGAACACCAACGCGAGCGGCGTCGCGGCATCGGAGCTGATGGCGCCGAATGAGCCGGTGCGCCGCGTCCGGATCGGGGCGCCCTTCGAGCCGAGGTCGGTGACCAGACGGGTCAGGCGGTCGGTCACGTCATCGAAGTCGACCGTCTCGTCGAAGGCCTGGCTCAGGGTCTCGTGGACGACGGCGATAGCCCCGACCCGTCGTACCGCCTCCTCGAGCGCCACCCGACCCTCCGGGATGTCGAGCCGCCGCGCCTGCAGCCGGAGCAGGGCGGCGACGGTCTGGAGGTTGTTCTTCACGCGGTGATGGATCTCCCGGATCGTGGCGTCCTTGGTGACCAGCTCACGATCCCGTCGGCGCAGCTCGGTGACGTCGCGGAGCAGGATCAGCCCGCCGGTGTGTTTTCCCTCTGGGCGTAACGGGATCGACCGCAGGATCACGGTGGCCAAGGAGCTGCCGAGCTCGGTGTCGCGTGGCAGCCGGCCGCCGAGCACCGCGCTGATCGTCTCCTCGTCCGGGCGCATCGCATGGGGCACGAGCTCCCGGGTGATCCCGGCCAGCGACTTGCCGCTCAGGTCTCCGGTGAGGCCGAGCTTGCGATACACCGACAAGGCGTTGGGGCTTGCGTAGCTGACGTTCCCGCCGGCGTCGACGCGGATGAACCCGTCCCCGACACGGGGTGTGTCGGCATGGTCGGAACGCTCGCCGGAGAACGGGAAGCTGCCGTGGGCGATCATCTGCGAGAGCTCGCTGGCCGTCTGCAGGTAGGACAGTTCCAGGCGGCTCGGCGTACGCACCCCTTGGAGGTTGGTGTTGCGCGCCACAACCGCGATCAGGCGATCACCCCGGCGCACCGGAATGGCCTCCACGCGCACGGGTACGTCGTCGCGCCACTCCGGGTCACCCTCACGAGCGATGCGACGCTCACGAAGAGCGGTGTCGAGCAGGGGCCGTTTCCCGGCCTCGAGGAACGACCCGACGATGTCGTCGACGATCGCCGTCGGGCCGGTCGTCGGACGCATCTGGCCACCTGCCCAGTAGCCGGACCCGTCCTTCGCCGGCAGCCACAGCACCAGATCGGCGAAACTGAGGTCGGCGATGATCTGCCAGTCAGCCATCAGCAGGGAGAGCCACGCCACGTCCTCCTTCGAGAGGTCGGTGTGGGCCCGGGCGAGAGCCTGCAGTGAGGGCACCCGGTCAGCCTAGGAGACGCCTCTCCCTGGTCCGTCGAGCGGGCAGTTTCGTGCCGCCGTACGACGTCGAGCGGGCAGCTTTACCGCAGCGGGCCGTGCAGAATTGCCCGGTCGACGCCCTCACGCGGAGCGGAACTGCCCGGTCGGCGTGCTACCGACCAGCTCGCGGCCGGGCGCTAGCCTCGCGTCATGACCCAGGCACCTGAGCAGCCCAGCGACCAGCCCGCCCCGGATTCCATGGCAACCTCCAGCGGCGGGTCCGGCTCACCTGTCGAGGCGCACTCCGGCCAGCACGCGGTGGCCGTGGCCCGAGCTCACGGCGTCGAGGTCATGTTCACGCTGTCGGGGGCACACGTCTTC
>JBDSXU010000061.1:0-6268 GCA_039926005.1 Marmoricola sp. | reverse complement strand
CCACCGCCGGAGGGCCTGATGCGGATTCTCACGGCCGGATTCGAGGCGAAACTGGTTGAGGTCGAGAGCCTCGACCAGATGCTCTCTCTGTATCAGGGACTTCAGGAGGCACGCGACAGCGGCCGCGCCCAGGGGATCACGGAGCTGACTCCGGCGGCGCGAACCGTCCTGGTGGAGTTCGACCCCAACGACACCTCCGCCCAAGAGGTTGAGCGGCTGATCCGCACAATCTCCCTTCGCGAAAGCCGCCCTACGGTCTCCGACGTCCTGACCATCAACGCGACCTACGACGGCCCGGACCTGGCCTTTGTCTGTGAGCAGATGCAGATGTCCGTGCCCGAGTTCATCGCCTGGCACAGCAACGTCCAGTGGATGGTGGCGTTCACCGGGTTCTCTCCCGGATTCGGCTACCTGGTCTCGGAGGTGCACACGACCTCGATCCCCCGTCTTTCCACGCCACGGGTGAAGGTGCCAGCCGGCTCGATCGCCATGGCGGACCGCTTTACCGGCATCTACCCCCGCGAGTCCCCGGGAGGGTGGCGCATCGTCGGGCGGACCGATGAGGTGCTCTTCGATATTGCACGTGACCCAGCCACCCCGCTGCTACCCGGCCACACGATTCAGTTCGACGAATGCCGATGAGCCGGCCGTCCTCCGCTTTGCAGGTGGTGAGTGCAGGGCCGCTGACCACGGTGCAGGACCTTGGCCGCCGGGGCTACGCGTCGATGGGAGTCGGTGTCTCCGGCGCAGTTGATCGCAGCAGTCACAACCGAGCGAACAGACTGGTGGGAAACCTTCCCAACGCCGCCACCCTCGAGCTCACCTTCGGTGGGTTCAGTGCGGTCGCCACCGCGCATCTGTGGGTAGCGGTCACCGGCGCAAACGCCGAAGTCCTCGTAGATCACATCGCTCATCCGATCGACACCCTGCTCGCAGTTCGGCCGGGTCAGCGCATTCGCATAGGGATGCCGAGCGCCGGCGTGCGCACCTACCTGTCGCTCCGGGGCGGGATCGACGTTCCGCCGATTCTTGGGTCGCGATCGACCGACAGCCTCGCCCAGCTCGGCCCCGACCCCGTCTCCGACGGCGACGCGCTCGCCGTCGGCGAAGAGCACGCGGCGTTTCCCTGTATCGACCACATCCCGACGGGTAAGGCCACGGCAACTCCGACCAAGATCCGGCTTGACTTCCTCCCCGGACCCCGAGACGACTGGTTCACCCCGGCCGCCCAGGCGCTCCTCTGCTCGACAACCTGGACCGTGAACGCAGCCAGCAACCGCATCGGCGTGCGCCTCGACGGGCCGTCCCTGGAACGCGCTCTGACACAGGAGCTACTCAGCGAGGGCGTCGCGCTCGGCTCGGTACAGGTGCCCCCCTCGGGCCCGATCGTCTTCCTCAACGACCACCCCGTGACCGGCGGCTACCCCGTCATCGGTGTGGTCACCCGGGAGTGCCTCGACAACCTGGCGCAAGCCAGGGCGGGGGATGACGTCATCTTTCGGTCGCAGGCGACGGGCAGCCGCACTCAGATGACAATCACCGAAGACTGAACGGAGTCAACAATGCCAACAGATCCCCAACCCCTTCAAGTCGTCACCAGAGACGTGGGCGCGGAGCTTGCTGAGCTCGGTCACGAATACCCCCGCTGGCGACATGAGTTGGCCACAGCGCTCACCGACAAGCATGGGATGGACCGCGGTCGCCTTCTGCTCGAGACCTGGGGACGTGCCTTTCCGCTCGGGTACATCGAGGAGGTCCCGGTGGCCCGCGCACTCCACGACATCGACCAGATGGAACGCCAGGGCGGTTCGGACAGGGTGGGTACCTTCTACAGCGAACCGGGTGTTGCCAACGTGGTGCGGTTCCGAGCTTGCTGGGCCGACCAGCCACCGCTGCTGCATGACGTGCTGCCCATCCTCGCCAGTCTGGGCCTGGACCTGGCCGACCATCGGTCCTACCAGCTCGCGGCTGCCTCCGGGAGGACCGCTCGCATCGACGACTTCGGTCTGCGCCATAGCGCGCGTCAGTTCGCAGCGGCTGAGACCGGGCTCGTGGAGGACGCTGTCAACGCGATGTGGGGAGGACATGCGGAGCGGGACGGGCTGAATCGTCTGGTGCTGGCGGCTGGGATCAACTGGCGTGAGGCCGCGCTGATCCGTGCCGCGTACCGATACATCCGGTTGGGGGGGTTCGGCTTCAGCCAGAGGTACGTCGCTCACGCCCTCGCCGAGTGGCCAGTCTTTGTCCGGCTGCTGCTGCAGCAGTTCCGGAGCCGGTTTGACACCGCGGCTTCCTCCGACCAGGCCCCCGACGCGCTCGAGTCGGCCTTGGCCATGGAACTCGACAAGGTGACTCGGCTGGACGAGGATCGGACCCTACGAAGCCTGCTCGCGTTCTTTCAGTCCGTGACGCGCACCAACTTCTACGTGACCGGGCCTGGCCAGCTTCCTTCCGAGTACTTCTCGTTCAAGATCGATCCGTCCCGCATGCCCTTCCTGCCGGCAGCGCGACCCTTGGTCGAAATGTTTGTGTACTCGACCCGTGTGGAGGCATTGCACCTGCGCGCCGCTCGGGTTGCGCGCGGCGGGATTCGCTGGTCCGACCGGCCAGAAGACTTTCGGACCGAGGTGCTTGGGCTGATGAAGGCACAGGCGGTGAAGAACACCCTGATCGTGCCGGGTGGCGCGAAGGGCGCCTTCGTCATCAAACGGCCGCTCGCGGACCTCGACAGGGACGCGGTCGCTGCTGAGGCCCGGCACTGCTACACCACCTTCATCAACGGGATGCTGGACCTGACCGACAACCTCGTTGACGGAACGGTCCAGCCGCCAACCGACCTTGTGTGTCATGACGGCCCCGACCACTACCTCGTGGTCGCTGCAGACAAGGGCACAGCGACGATGTCCGACCTGGCGAACTCGATCGCCGAGGAACGCGGGTTCTGGCTCGGCGACGCGTTTGCCTCAGGGGGCTCGACGGGGTTCGACCACAAGAAGATGGGAATCACCGCTCGCGGAGCGTGGGTCTCCTTGGAACGTCACTTCGAGGACCTGGCGTCAGATGTGGACCAGGACGAGTTCACGGTGGTGGGCATCGGAGACTTGTCCGGCGACGTATTCGGCAATGGCATGCTGTTGTCGCCCCACATTCGGCTCGTGGGTGCTTTCGATCACCGACACGTGTTTCTCGACCCGAACCCTGACGTGTCGACCTCCTTTGCAGAACGCCTGAGGCTGGCCAACCTGCCTGGTTCCACCTGGCAGGACTACGACCCCGCTCGCATCTCCGCTGGCGGCGGGGTCTTCTCCAGGAGTGCCAAGTCGATCCCGCTCTCGCCCGAGATCCAAGCGCTTTTGGGCCTGTGCGTCGACGCGCTTTCGCCGCCCGAACTCATCCAGGCGATCCTGAGGGCCTCGGTGGACGTGCTGTGGAACGGGGGGATCGGGACCTTTGTCAAGGCCAGCACCGAGACCCACCCGGACGCGGCGGATCCCGTCAACGATGGCACCCGCGTCGACGCATGTGAACTGCGCTGCCGAGTCGTGATCGAAGGCGGCAACCTCGGTCTCACCCAGCGGGCCCGGGTGGAGTACGCCCATCAAGGGGGACGGATCAACGGCGATTTCATCGACAACTCCGCCGGTGTGGACACCTCGGACCGTGAGGTGAACATCAAGATGGTGCTCAATGACGCGCTTGCCGAAGGCGGCATCACGCGTACGGAGCGGGACAAGCTGCTTGTCAGTTCAGCCGAGGACGTGGCGGCTGCCGTGCTTGACGACAGTAGGCAACAGAATCGGATGCTCAGCGTCCTGGAATCTGACGCCCCGCGGTTCCTTGACCAACACGCGCACGCTATCGAGATCTTCGAACGCGAGGAGGGCCTCGATCGCGCGGCCTGGGCCCTGCCCGGCGAGGCCGAACTGGCGGAGCGCCGACAGGTGGGGCTCGGCCTCACCCGACCAGAGATCGCCGTGCTGTTGGCCTTTGCAAAGAACACGCTCGCGCGCAAGCTGCTTGACTCCGACGTGCCCGACGACCCCTACCTCGCCCGCACCTTGGTCGAGTACCTACCGGCAGCGCTTCGCGAACGGTTTGGCCCTCGAATGGAGCAGCATCCGATGCGCCGGGAAATCGTCGCGACGATGGTGAGCAACAACATCGCGCACCGTGTCGGTACCGGGTTCTTCTATCGGATGACGGAGAGCACCGGAGCGTCAACCCCGCAGATTTCCCGGGCCTACCTGACCGTCCGCGATGTGTTCGACCTTGACACCCTTTGGGCGGAGGTGGACGCCGTTGGCCGCCACTGCCCGCCGGCGATTCGCTACGAGATGCTGCGCGACGTCCAGCGGTTCGCCGGGCAGACCACACGCTGGTTCATCCGAAACCGACAACAGCCCCTTCAAATCGGCGCTGAGGTGTCCTTCTTCCGGCCGCACATCCAGCAGTTGGGCGCCGTCCTCACCGCCGCCCTCACCACGAGCGCCGCGCCTTCGGAGACCATCACCACCAGAACCAGTCAGGGCGTTCCCCGGGAGTTGGCCGAACGGATCGCCGGCCTCGCAACGCTTGCTTCCTCACTCGATTTCGCGGAGATGGCGCACGATCGCTTCGATGTCGGATTCCTGATCGACATCTCACGCGCCCTCGACTCTGCTCTCGGACTGGACTGGCTACAAAGCCAGATCATCGACCTTCCGTCGGAATCGCACTGGGCCCGACTCGCCAAGATCTCGCTCCGCGATGACCTGTTCACGCTGAGGCGACGCCTAACCGCCGCCGCGCTGCAACGACACCTCTCCGATCAACAAGCCGAGGAAACCGTGGACACCTGGCTAAGCGACAACCGCAATGTCGTCGACCATTGCCGCGCCACGCTCAGGAGCCTCCGTGCCATGGATCAACTTGACGTTCCGATGCTCACAGTCGCCCTTCAAGAAATACGCAACCTTGCCCACGCCGGAAGCTGTCAGGGACCGTGGATCTAACCGGGGGTTGCAGATGCCGGTGGGTCGATGATGCAGATCCAGCGATTCGACCTACACGAGCGATGACCGGCGGGTCCCGAGCAGGCCCCGTTCACGTTCCGCCGGCGAGAGGCACTAACTTCGAGCGGTGACCGCGAAGCGCAGTGTGCTGTTGATCCACGGCATGTCGTCGAGCCGCAGCACCTGGTGGCGCGTGGGGCCTGACCTCGAGGCTCGTGGCTGGAAGGTCGACACCGTGGACCTGGCTGGTCACGGCGGTCGATCGCTCGGTGCTGTGAGATCCGTGGCGGCTCTGGCCGAGGACGTCGTGGCACAGCACCCGGACGGTCGGACTCTGGTCGTCGGCCATTCGCTCGGTGCGATCGTGGCGCTGGAGCTCGTGACCGCGATGCCGGCGTACGCCCGGGGGCTGCTGCTCGAGGACCCACCTGCCCTGGGCGGCCGTCGCGCCACGGGCGACATCGCCGAAGACATCGGGCGTGAGGTGATGCGCGCACGCACCGACCCGCACAGCGCGATCGCCGCCATGCTGGCGGGACATCCGAGCTGGAAACGTCGCGACGCCCGGAGCATGCTCGAGGGTCGACTCATGGCCGATCCGCAGATTGCGCAGCTGTCCCCGGGCGACATCACCTGGAACCTGCCTGCCCTGGTCGCAGCGAGTCCGGTGCCGGTGGCCCTCGTGGCGAGTGTTGGTGGGGAGTCGGCGCTGTTCGACCCTGACCGCAGCGAACTGCTTCGGCTGCTGCCGCCCGAGCGGGTGACCGAGATCCCGGGTAGTCACCACGTGCACCTCGACGCACCGGCCAGGTGGGTGGACGCCGTCGACACCTTCGGCGACTCCCTGATCTGAGCGTGCCCTGTGGGCCCGCCGCAACCGAGCCCGACCTGTTTGGAGCCTTGCACAAGGCGTCAGCGAAGCCAGCTGTCGCCGACCTTCTCGCCCCACCAGCGACCCAGGCCGAAGGTGTCGCCGGCCCGAGCTTGTCGATGAAGGCCCAGAGGAAATACCAGCCGAGCACGATGCGCAGCACCCCGAGGGTCATGCGCGCTGGGCTCGAGCGGACGATATCGCCACGGACTTTGGTCCCTCTGTCGAGAGTCCTGAGGAAGAAGAGTCCACTCCAGCGGTTGCCGACTCCGCGGGGACGCGCATGTAGCCGTGCGGCGGCGGTCGCACGCGCGCGAGACGCCGGGATCAGAAGCCCCTAACGCTCCTCCGGAAGCGGCGGGAGGATCAGCCGGCAGGCCCCTGGCTCGGAGAACGGCAGGAGACT
>JBDSXU010000060.1:0-14900 GCA_039926005.1 Marmoricola sp. | reverse complement strand
ACCGGTGCTCGTCGCAGTGTCCGCGCCCATGCAGGCCCGGGACGAGATGACCGCCTACGCCGCCGAGATCGCGGACCTCCCCGGCGTCGAGGGCGTCTCGGTGCCGCGGTCCCTGGACGTCACGACCTGGCAGATCGACGCCACGGCGGCCGGCGATCCGGCGGGCGCGACGGCCCAGCGCGTCGTGCGGGCAATCCGCGATCTGTCCAGCCCGCCCGGGGCGGACGCCCGGGTCGGCGGCGACGCCGCCGAGTTCGTCGATCAGCAGACGTCGATCGGGTCGCGGCTGCTCCCGCGCGAGCGCGTCGATCGGCTGCTTGATCCCGGCGCGCCCTTCCTCGAACTCTCCGCACTCGCCGCCCACGACCTCTACGACGGCGATGCGCCGGGCGCGGGGATCGTCACGGGCGTCGGCCGCGTGTCCGGCCGCGAGTGCGTGATCGTCGCCAACGATGCGACCGTCAAGGGCGGGACCTACTACCCGATGACGGTCAAGAAGCACCTGCGCGCTCAGGAGGTGGCGCTGCACAACCGCCTGCCGTGCATCTACCTCGTGGACTCCGGCGGCGCGTTCCTGCCCAAGCAGGACGAGGTCTTCCCCGACCGCGAGCACTTCGGCCGGATCTTCTTCAACCAGGCCAACCTCTCGGCCGAGGGGATCCCGCAGATCGCCGCGGTGATGGGTTCCTGCACGGCAGGCGGCGCCTACGTCCCGGCGATGTCGGACGAGACCGTGATCGTCAAGGACCAGGGCACGATCTTCCTCGGCGGCCCGCCGCTGGTGAAGGCCGCCACCGGTGAGGTGGTCACCGCGGAAGACCTCGGAGGTGGCGATGTGCACGCCCGGAAGTCCGGCGTCGTCGACCACCTCGCCGAGGACGATGCGCATGCCCTGCAGATCATCCGCTCGATCGTCGCGACGCTGCCACCCCCGTCGGTTGAGCCTGTCGCAACCAGGGCCCGGCCCCCCGCGACCGAGGTCGAGGAACCGGTCAAGGACCCCGCCGAGCTCTACGCAGTGGTGCCGGCCGACACCCGTACGCCCTACGACGTGCGCGAGGTGATCACCCGGGTGGTCGACGGGAGCCGCTTCCACGAGTTCAAGCAGCTCTACGCCGAGACGCTGGTGTGCGGCTTCGCCAGGATCTGGGGGTACGACGTCGGCATCGTGGCCAACAACGGGATCCTGTTCTCGGAGTCGGCCCGCAAGGGCGCCCACTTCATCGAGCTGTGCAACCAGCGCCGGACCCCGATCGTGTTCCTCCAGAACATCAGCGGGTTCATGGTCGGCAAGGAGTACGAGCACAACGGCATCGCCCGCGACGGCGCCAAGCTGGTCACCGCCGTCGCGTGTTCCGTGGTTCCGAAGTTCACCGTCGTCATCGGCGGCTCGTTCGGCGCGGGCAACTACGGGATGTGCGGCCGTGCCTACGACCCGCGGTTCCTGTGGATGTGGCCCAACGCGCGCATCTCGGTGATGGGCGGTGAGCAGGCCGCGAGCGTGCTGGCCACGGTGAAGCGCGACGGCATCGAGCTCAAGGGCGGCGAGTGGTCGGCCGAGGACGAGGAGTCCTTCAAGAAGCCGATCCGGGACCAGTACGAGCACCAGGGCTCGCCCTACTACTCCACCGCACGCCTCTGGGACGACGGCATCATCGACCCGCTCGACACCCGCCGCGTGCTCGGCATGGGACTCGCCGCCGCCGCGAACGCCCCGGTCCCCCCACCCAACTACGGCATCTTCAGGATGTAGCTGTGTTCGACACATTGTTGATCGCCAACCGCGGCGAGATCGCCCGCCGCATCATCCGCTCCGCCAAGGCGCGCGGCCTGCGCACCGTCGCCGTCTACTCCGACGCCGACCGGCAGGCGGCGCACGTGCGCGAGGCCGACACCGCGTGCCGCATCGGGCCCACCCCTGCCAGCGAGTCCTACCTCGACATCGACGCGATCCTGAGGGCCGCTCGCGACAGCGGGGCGCAGGCCGTCCACCCCGGCTACGGCTTCCTCTCCGAGCGCGCCGAGTTCGCCCGTGCCGTCCTCGACGCCGGCCTGGTGTTCGTCGGACCCTCGGGCGAGGTGATGGACCGGATGGGCCGCAAGGACCGCGCCCGCCTGATCGCCGTCGCAGCCGGTGTCCCGGTCGTGCCGGACCATCGCATCGACGGTGACACCGCCCAGGAGATCCCCGAGGACGACTTCCCGGTGCTGGTGAAGGCCGCTGCGGGCGGGGGCGGCAAGGGGATGCGCGTCGTCCGCGGGCCGGCCGACCTCCAGGAGGCGATAGTCGCTGCCCGACGCGAAGCGAGGAGCTCCTTCGGTGACGACACCCTCCTGATCGAGAGGTACGTCGAGAACGGCCGCCATGTCGAGGTCCAGGTGCTCGCCGACGCGCACGGCAACGTCGTACACCTCTTCGAGCGCGACTGCTCCTCCCAGCGGCGCCACCAGAAGGTGATCGAGGAGGCCCCTTCACCAAGCGTCACGGCCGAGGTCCGGGCCGTGCTGACCGGGTCGGCCGTGTCGCTGGCCCGCGAGGTCGGCTACGTGAACGCCGGCACGGTCGAGTTCCTGGTCGACCCGTCGCGCGGCACCGACGGCGTCTACTTCCTGGAGATGAACACCCGGCTCCAGGTCGAGCACCCGGTCACCGAGCTCACTGTGTCCGTCAAGGGGGGCGGCCTCGACCTCGTGGACCTGCAGCTCGCGATCGCCGCCGGTGAGCCGCTCCCGTTCGTCCAGGAGGACCTCAGCTGCGCCGGGCACGCCATGGAGGCCCGGGTCTACGCCGAGGACGCGTTCAACGGGTTCCTGCCCCAGGCAGGCACCGCCACCTTCGTGCACTGGTCGGAGCTGGCTCGCAACGACGAGGCGCTGGCAAGCGGGCAGACCGTCGGCACGTCCTACGACCCGATGCTGGGCAAGGTCATCGTGCACGGACCCACCCGCGAGGCCGCACGCAAGCGGCTCGTCGCCGCGCTCGACGACACCGCGGTCATCGGACTCACCACCAACACCGGATTCCTTCGTGAGCTCGCGGCGAGTGAGGAGTTCCGCGACTGCGGGATCGACACCGGTTGGCTCGACCGCAACCCGGACGGCATCCGGCTGCCCGAGGACGACCTGGCAGCGGTGTTCGCAGCCTGGGTGGTCGCGCAGGACGCACCCCGCGACCGCAGCCCGTTCGGGATCGGCGACGGATGGCGGTCGGCCGGTCCGGCCGCACCCGTCACCGTGGAGCTCGAGGAGCGCTGGCTGGTGTCCGCGGACAGCGTCTGCGGCCCGACCGGATCCCACGCGGTCGCCCTGATCCATCGAGCCGACGAGGTGGTCCGCCTCGAGATCGACGAGGTCGTCCTCGAGGCGGTGGTCGTCGTGGAGCCGCACGTCGTCGAGGTCGCCCATCGCGGTCACTCTCGTCGCTTCACCAGACCGGACGCGTTCGGTCCCGGCGCCGGCGCAGGTGCGTCGGACGGCACCCTCCTCGCGCCGATGCCGGGAACCGTGCTCGACGTCGACGTCGCCGAGGGTGATCCTGTCGAGGAGGGCCAACGGCTAGGCGTACTGGAGGCGATGAAGATGGAACTGGCATTGAAAGCACCGCACAACGGCACCGTCACCACCGTGGGCGCCGCGACCGGCGACCAGGTGGGTCTCGGCCAGGTGCTCTTCGTCGTGGAGGCGGCAGATGACTGACCTTCCCCAGACCGTCACGATCTACGAGGTCGGCCCACGCGACGGCCTGCAGAACGAGAAGGGGATCGTCCCGGTCGAGGCGAAGGCCGAGTTCATCCACCGGCTGCTCGCCGCCGGCCTGCCCGTCGTCGAGGCCACCAGCTTCGTCCACCCGAAGTGGGTGCCGCAGCTCGCGGACGCCGGCGAGCTGATGACACTGTTGATCGAGGGGGGCCTGGGGGAGACCGGCAAGGAGCTGCCCGTCCTCGTCCCCAACGAGCGCGGCCTCGACCGCGCCCTCGAGCTCGGGTGCAAGCACATCGCCATCTTCGGCAGCGCCACCGAGACCTTCGCCCGGCGCAACCTGAACCGCAGCCTGGACGAGCAGTTCGCCATGTTCGAGCCGACCGTGAAGCGTGCCCGCGATGCCGGCATGGACGTGCGCGCCTACGTGAGCATGTGCTTCGGCGACCCCTGGGAGGGCGACGTCTCGATCGACCAGGTGGTGCGTGTGGGCAAGCGCCTTCACGACCTCGGTGCCAGCCAGCTCTCCCTCGGAGACACGATCGGGGTCGGCACGGCCGGGCACGTACATGACCTGCTGAGCGCCTTCAACTCGGCGGGCCTGCCCGACGAGGCCCTGGCGGTGCACTTCCACGACACCTACGGCCAGGCGCTGGCCAACGCCCTCGCCGCCCTGCAGCACGGCATCACCACCTTCGACGCCAGCGCCGGCGGTCTCGGCGGTTGCCCCTACGCCGGGAGCGCCACCGGCAACCTCGCGACCGAGGACCTCGTCTGGATGCTGCACGGCCTCGGCATCACGACCGGGGTCGATCTCCCGTCGCTGGTGGCGACCAGCGGCTGGATGGCCGGCATCCTCGGCCGGCCGAGCCCCTCACACGTGGTCACCGCGCTGCACCCCGGTGAGGGAACCGCCGGCTGACCCGGCGTACGGCAGAATGCGCGCATGAGCCGACGGGTCTACCTGCACGTCGGGACACCGAAGAGCGGCACGAGCTTTCTGCAGGACAAGCTGGCGCTGAACCGGGCCGTCCTGGAGCAACAGGGGCTGGACTACCTCCAGACCCGGCGGGGCACCCACTTCGAGCCGGCCCTCGACCTGATCGGGGTCCGATGGGCGGGCGAGGAGAAGGCCGCGCGGGGGCAGTGGGACGCGCTCGTCCTCGAAGCACGCAAGGCCCGCAGAGACGTCCTCGTCAGCCACGAGATCCTGGCGGCAGCAACACCCGCGAGCGTCGCGCGGGCGATGGCCTCGTTCCCAGACCACGAGGTGCACGTCGTGGTCACCGCGCGCGACCTGGGCCGGCAGATACCCGCCGAGTGGCAGGAGAAGGTGAAGCACCGCGGGCGCCGGACGTTCGCGGAGTTCCTCAAGGCACTGCACAGGAGCTACCCGGGAGACGAGCCGAAGATGTGGTTCTGGAAGGTGCAGCACCTGCCCCGGATCCTGGCAACGTGGGGCGCTGGCCTGCCACCGGAGCAGGTGCACCTGGTGACGGTGCCTCCGAGTGGGGCACCAGGAGACCTGCTCTGGGAGCGGTTCTCTGGAGTCTTGGGACTCGACCCGAGCGTGGCGTACGCCGAGAGCGAGACCACGAACGCGTCCCTCGGCGGCCCCGAGGTCACGCTGCTGCGCCGTCTCAACACTGACCTCGCCGAACGTGGGGTCCCTCGCGAGACCTACGTGGAGTGGGTGCGCGAGACGATCGTCAAGGACGTCTTGGCGCAACGACCCGAGATGGTGCCCACGACGGTGCCGCCACGTCGCCGTCCGAGCGTCGACGCGATCGTCGCGGGCTGGATCGAGGAGATCCGGGCCTCCGGCATCGACGTGGTCGGCGACCTCGATGACCTCCTGCCGGTGTGGCCGGCCAAGGACGTGCGTTGGACCAACCCTGACAACGCGGACCCAGCCGTGGTCGCCGACCTGGCGATCGAGTCGCTCGTGCACGTCCTCGGTGAGATCGGCTCGCCCGCCCACGCGACCGGTCCCGTGGCCAGGCTCGCCCGGCGGTTGCGCGGCTGATGGTGTCGAGATGACAGGTGTCCTGACCTACGAGCAGGCAGTCTCTGCGTGGGCCACCCACCTCCGCACGGGAGGTACGACGCCCTGGCGCGTCTGGCAGGCCGACGCCTCGGCCGACCTCCCGGTGACCCGTCCCCTCCCCGACGCCCTCCACCTCGAGCTGGTCCGTCGGATCAACCTGGCTGCCCGGGGGGACACCGGAGCCCACGGTGACCTCCGGGGTCTCGCGGACCGGGTGTTCGCCACCGCGGCCCCCGGTCGCGGCCTGCTCGACGTGCCGCTCCCCTGGCCCCCCGCCCCGCGGCCGTTCGGCACCCCCGCCATCGACCCGGAACAGCTTCCCGCCGAGGAGCTGGTGCGGCTCGCCGTCGGGGTCCTGGGCCACCTGCTGCCCGGCGTACCCCGTCCTGCGCCTGAGCAGCTGCCGTCGCGCTGGCCGCTGCCGTGGCGCCGGCGGTTCCGCCTGCACGGCGCACCCGCCACGGCTGCCGCCATCCGCAGGAGCCTGCTCGCCCAGGGGTACGTCGAGTCCGACTGGCGTCCGACGCACGTCGTGATCGCGCGTCCGGTCGAGGTGATGATGGCCGAGCACTGGAGCGCCGTCGTCCGCCGCGGGGGCATCTTGAAGTGGAACACCACGTGGCGCCGCGCCGAGGCAGCCGGGCGACTGCCCTCCTCGATCGACGTGACTGCCATCGCGAACAGCCTGCAGGGCCGTCGTCGCGAGCCCGTGCACGTCGTCGTCGCGCGTGAGGCTGAGCACGCCGCCGAGCTCGCCGCAGGCGTGCTCCTGGCGCGCCCGGCGGAGATCCGGGGCAGCGGGGACGCGGCCGTCTCGGACCTGCTCCGACGGCTCAACCGGTTCTCGGCACTCACCCACGGCCCCGTCCGGGTCCGCGACCTCGCCAGGACCCTGGTCTCCGTGCTGGACGAGGAGGAGGTGGCCTCGGCAGACGTCGAGGCGACGGTGACGCCCCCGGCTTCCCTGCCGTGGGCTCTCGCGGTCGCCGCGACCAGCGCCGGGCAGCTCCGCAGCGCTGGCTACGCTGTGCACGGCGACCCGGACGCGCTGTCCCCGACCGAGCACCAGCTGCCCGGCACGGTCGACCGGGAACGCACCCTCGAGCTGGCCGTGACGGCCTGCGTCCGGACCTGGCACCTGGGAGGTGACCCGTGACCCGCCGGGTACTCCTCCACGTGGGCGCCCCCAAGACCGGCACCTCCTTCGTGCAGGACATCTTGTTCACCCATCGCGCCGAGCTTCGCGAACGCGGCATCCTCTACGCGGCAGAGCGCCACGACTCGCATTTCCTGGCCGCGCTGGATCTGATGGAGCTGCCCTGGGGCGGGCTCGAGCGCGAGGCAGGGGGCGCCTGGGACCGTCTCGCCTCCCAGGTCCGCGAGTGGCCCGGCACCGTGATCATCAGCCACGAGATCCTCGGCACCGCGTCCCGCCTCCAGGTCGCGCGGGCGCTCGATTCGCTGCGCGGACCCGATGACGACACCGAGATCCACATCGTCTTCTCCGCCCGTGACCTCGTCCGCCAGATCCCCGCGGAGTGGCAGGAGAACCTCAAGCACCGGCGCACCAAGGAATACGCCGCGTTCCTCGACAACCTGCGCGACGAGCAGCGCAGCGCCCAGGTCGCGCAGTGGTTCTGGGGCGTCCAGGAGGTGCCGGACGTGCTCGATCGCTGGGCCGGGTCGATCCCCCGCGACCGGGTGCACCTGGTCACCGTCCCCCCGCCGGGATCGAGCCCCACGCTGCTGTGGGAGCGCTTCGCCGGCATCTTCGGCATCGACCCGACCGAGTTCACCCCGACCTCCCGGGCCAACGCCTCACTCGGCGTACCCGAGTCGGTGCTCGTCCGCAGGCTCAACGAGCGGCTCAACGACGTGCTCCCCAACCACCACTACCGCCGCTTCGTGCGCGAGCTCCTCGTGCACCAGAACCTGTCGAGCCGACCCGGGTCACCGCGCCTGTCGCTGCCCGAGGACGCCTACCGCTGGGCCAGCGACCTGGGTCGCTCGTGGGTCAGTGAGCTCGCCCTGCGTGGGTACGACGTGGTGGGCGACCTGGACGACCTCGTGCCCGGGCAGCCGGTCCCGTACACCGATCCGCACAGTGTCGAGGAGCGGCTGGTCTGCGACGCGGCCATCGACGCCCTCGCCATCATGACCATCGAGGCCTCGCGGCTGCGCGACGTCGAGATCGAGCTACATGGAGTCATCGTCGACCTGATGGGCCAGCTCGACCGGTTCCACGGCACGCGGAGCTACCGGGCCAGGGAACGCCTGGTCGCGATGTCCAGGACCAACCCGCTGCTCCGGGGCGGGCTCTCCGCCTACCGCCGGTTGCGGGGCAGGAACTCCCGGTCGACGTAGCGGCCGACCCTCCACGTCGAGTACCCGTCGGTCCCGGCTCCCACGAGGCCGCCGACCACCGGCACCCGGCGCCCCACCGTGGTGGCGAGCCGCTTGCCCGCGACCTTGGTGATCAGCTCGGAGGCGACCTCGTTGGCCATGATGTTGTCGAGGTGAGGGTCGTGGACCGGTGCGGTCGCCAAAGCCATCGGCGTGCCCGGCAGCTTCTTCTTCTTGATCAGCGCCAGGATCCGCTCCTCACCGAGCAGGCTCGCCAGGATCGCGTTGCGGGTGCGCTTGTCATCGAGGTCGTAACCCCGCAGATGGGCGATCGCAGCCACCATCCGGCACTGGACCAGCGCCAGGCCGGTGATGTTGGTCGGCACCATGACCGCCATCGTCACCAGGCCCCCGATGTTGGTCAGTAAGCCCTGGGCACCGGCCATCCGCACGTGGTTCTCGATCAGGTCCTTGATCGCCTCGCCGACGTCGCCGTTGTTCTGGTCGAGCTGCTTGTCGCCCGCCACGGCCGCAGCGTCGAGCGGCCCGATGCCGCGGATCGCTCGGTCCAGTGCCTGGTGCACGAACCCCGCGGTGACGCCCGGGGCGATCTGTGTGACCTTGGGCGCCAACGTCCGACCCACGCGTTTCGAGAGGTTCATGACGCAAGCCTACAAACGGCCCCCAGACGCCTGCCCGAGCGAACGTCTCGAAACCATGACGCCGTTCCTGCGACGATGACCCGGTGCCCGTCGAACCGCCGTCCTCTCCGTGGGCGTTCCCCCCCGCTGACTCCGGGGAAGGCGATCTCGTGGCGATCGGTGCCGATCTCGCGCCGGGCACGGTCCTCTCGGCGTACCGGTGCGGGCTCTTCCCGATGGCCGTGGACGGACCCGGTGCGCGTGGCCGGTCCGAGATGGCCTGGTGGTCACCGCAGCGGCGCGGCGTCCTCCCGCTCTCGGCACTGCGGGTGAGCCGCTCCATGCGCCAGTCGGCTCGACACTTCGAGGTCCGGGTCGACACCGTCTTCTCCGAGGTGGTCCGCAGCTGTGCTGACCCGTCGAGGTCGGGCGGCTGGATCGACGACGCCATCGTGTCGGCGTACACCGAGCTGCACCGGCTGGGCTGGGCGCATTCCGTCGAGTCCTGGCGCGACGGGAAGCTCGCGGGCGGGCTGTACGGCGTGGCGATCGGCGGCCTGTTCGCCGGCGAGTCGATGTTCACCCGGGCGCGCGACGCCTCGAAGGTGGCACTGATGGGGCTGGTCGACCTGCTCAGCGACGAGTACGCCGGCAAGCGGCTGCTCGACACGCAGTGGCAGACCCCGCACCTGGAGACGCTCGGGGTGGAGCAGGTGTCCAGACAGGAATACCTGGAGCGCCTGGACCAGGCGCTCCAGCTTCCGCTGCCGGCGGCGTGGAACTAGGGGGGCTAGGCGACGAACGGTTCGGCGTCCGCGTCGCCGACCATCGGCCGTCCTGCCTCGACCCAGTCGATCATCCCGCCCGCGAGGTTGATGGCCTCGAAGCCCTTCTCCCGGAGGAAGGCGGTCGCCTGGGACGACCTGCCACCCACCTTGCAGACCACCAGCAGCTGCTGGTCGACCGGCAGCTCGCTCGCCCGGTCGGGGAGCTGCGTCAAGGGAATGTGCAGGGCACCCTCGATACGACCGTGGTGCCACTCGAGGGTTTCGCGCACGTCGAGGACGGTCACCCCCTCGGGGATGGGATCGGGGACCTGGGCGACCTCGATCGTTGGAACTTCAATCATGCGGTGCAGGCTACTTCAGCAACCGGGACATCCGCCGGTCGGCCAAGGGTTTTCCACCGGTCTGGCAGGTGGCGCAGTACTGCAGGCTCGAGTCGGCGAAGCTGACCTCACGGACGGTGTCGCCGCAGACCGGGCAGGTCTGGCCGGTGCGACCGTGCACCGCCATGTTGCTCTTCTTCTCACCCTTGAGCTCGCTGGCGGCGAGCCCGGCCGAGCGCTTGACCGCGTCGCCCAGGACGGTGCGGATCGCGTCGTGCAGCGTCTGCAGCTCGGCCTCGCGCAGGCTGTTCGACGGTTTGAACGGCGACATCTTCGCCGCGTGCAGCAACTCGTCGGAGTAGGCGTTGCCGATGCCGGCGATGGTGCCCTGGTGACGGAGGACGCCCTTGATCTGCGCCCTACCGGCGCGCTGCAGGATGTCGCCGAGCACCTCGACGGTGAACTCCTCCACGAGCGGGTCGGGGCCCAGTCGTGCGATGCCCTCGACGTCGGACGGGTCACGGACGACGTAGAGCGCGAGGCTCTTGCGCGTCCCCGCCTCGGTGATGTCGAGCCCGGCGCCGTTGTCGAGCACGATGCGCGCGGCCAGCGGTGACCTGCTGCTCGGCCTCGGTGGGAGAGCGGGCACCTCGTCCTTCCACCGCACCCAGCCGGCGCGAGCGAGGTGCAGCACGAGGTGGGTGCCGGAGACGTCGAAGTCGAGGAACTTGCCGTGCCGGGTGACGCCGTCGAGCATGCCACCGGCCAGGGCGGAGATCGGTGGGTCGTAGGTCTTCAGGCAGCTGAACGCTGCGATGTCCACGCGCACGATGGCACGACCGTCCAGGCGCTGGGACAGGTCCTGGACCAAGGCTTCGACCTCGGGCAGCTCGGGCACGCGCCAACGGTACTGCGGTAACCCGCGCGGCGTGCCCTCGTTGACCTCCCAGGAGCCGTCACTCACTCCGCTCGTCCATCGCCTTCGCGTCCGGCCTCGCCGTCGCCTCGGCGCTCGTCCCTGCGTTCGCGTTCGCCGCCGATCCCGCCCCAGCGCCGGGGACCCCGGCATACCTCGCCAGGGACGCCCCGAACATCCGGGACGCCTCCGGCCGCGTCACCGGTCCCGGTGGGCAGTTGCAGAACCCGGCGTACGCCGCCGCGCTGATCCTCGCCACCACCGCGGACCCGGCCCGGCAACTGAGGGAGCAGGCCGCGTCCCCGACGCGCCTCGCCGTGACGCCCGGTCGGGTCGTGCCGGGCTGGAAAGTCGGCAATCCCTGCGGGCCGGCTGGAACGGGACCAGGGGTCTCAGCGAACCGATCTCGTGCACCAACCGCTGGCTGGCCCAGGACCTCGCCGAGCGCGGCTACGTCGTGCTCACCTACGACGTCCAGGGCCAGGGTGGTGGCGAGACGCTCTGTCGTTCTTCACCTCGACGCCCTCGAAGCACTACTTGAACCCGCGCTCCGACGGCGCGAAGGTGAGCGCCTACAACCCCTACCGGCAGCTCTTCGACAGCGCCCCCGACACGCGTACGGCGACCGGGCCCGCACCTCGAAGATCGCGATCATCGGCCACTCGATGGGCGCCGCAGCCGTCTCCAGGTGCAGGGCATCGACAAGCGCGTGGCCACCGCGGTGGCACTCGACAAGCTCACCGGGCCGAATTCCTCGGCCCCCTCGACGGCAGCGGCGACAAGCCGGTGGTGCCGGCGCTGGGCCAGCAGTCGGAGTACGGGTTCACCGTCTCGCCGTACCTCACCAGTGGCGGCTCGTCCCTGACCCCGGAGCCCAACCCCCCAACGGTCCCGACCCGAGACGAGAGCGGGCGACCGGGTACGACGCCTGGCAAAAGGCCGGCGTGGACAGCATGGTCGTCGTACCGCGTGCCTCCACGCACCTGGAGTACGCCGACATCCCGCTGGTGCTGCCCGCGAGCCGTTACAGCCAGGACCTGTCGAGTCACTACGTGCAGGCGTGGCTCGACCGCTAGCTCAAGCACGAGAGCAACGAGGCAGCCCTGACCGGGACCTCGTTCCGCTACCTCGAGCCTGTCGGCAACCGACGCCGGGCGCCGGTCACCGTGAAGCGCTGGTGTCCCGGCCATCCGCGGGGGAGAATCGGGCATGGCCACTGCCGCGGCGGTCCCGCCCGCGCCCCTGGGAGCCGAGTTCTTCCTCGACACCCGCGGTGGCGCGCGCTCGCTGCGGGTGCGGTGGCACCAGACCGACGGCCTGGTGCTGCTCTCGCTGTGGCGCGGTGACGAGTGCACCGGCACGTTCCGGCTCGCGGTCGACGAGGTGCCGACAATGATCGAGGCGTTGCGCGCCGGCCTGGACGCGGCGTACGACCTGACCCGGCCGATGACCTCTCCACAGGTCGATACGACTCGCTAGCCAAATCTAGGGGATTCCCTAGATGGCCCGATAACCTCCGATCGTGGACCCGATCAGGAACCCCTATGCCCCCGGCGCCGGCCAGCGCCCCCCCGAGCTGGCCGGCCGCGACCGTGAGCTGAAGCAGTTCGAGGTGACCCTCGAGCGGGTCGCCGCCGGTCGTCCCGACCGCAGCATGGTGCTCTCGGGCCTGCGTGGCGTCGGCAAGACGGTGCTCCTGAACGCGCTGCGCAGCCTGGCGGTCAAGCGGGCGTGGGGCACCGGAAAGATCGAGGCCCGCCCCGAACAGTCGCTGCGGCTGCCGCTGGCCCAGGCCGTGCACGCCGCCGTGCGTGAGGTCTCCCACCGGCACCGAGACCAGGACCGGGTCGAGGAGGTGAACGGAGTGCTCAAGGCGTTCGCTCTCCGCACCGAGCTCAAGGACCGCAAGGCCGGCCCCCGGCAGCACCGCTGGCAGCCGCCGATGGACGTGCTCGCCACCACCGGCAGGGCCGACTCCGGGGACCTCGAGCTCGACCTGATCGAGCTGTTCACCGACGTCGCGCTGCTCGCCGGTGACCTCGGCGTCGGCATCGCGCTGTTCATCGACGAGATGCAGGACATCACCCCGATCGAGCTCGGCGCCCTGTGCGGCGCCTGCCACGAGATCAGCCCGCAGGGAGCGCCACTGGTCATCGTCGGCGCCGGGCTGCCGCACCTGCCGGTGGCGCTCGCCGCCTCCAAGTCGTACGCCGAGCGGCTCTTCCGCTACGTCTCGGTCGACCGCCTCCCCCGGGACATGGCCGAGCGCGCGTGGATCGTGCCCGCCGCGACAGAGGATGCGACCTACGAGCCCAAGGCGCTCGAAGAGCTCTACCGCCTGACCGACGGCTATCCCTACTTCGTGCAGGCCTACGGCAAGGTCACCTGGGACGTCGCCGTGGACACCCCGATTCGCTGGTCCGACGTCATGCAGGCCGCGCCCGAGGCCGAGGCAGAGCTGGCCGTCGGGTTCTTCGGTGCCCGCTACGACCGCGCCACCCCTTCCGAACGCGACTACATGGTCACCATGGCCGACCTCGGTGAGGGCATCGACGACCAGGCGGTCAGCACCGCGGACATCGCCAAGCTGCTCGCCCGCAAGCCGCAGTCGCTCTCTCCCGCTCGCGACGGGTTGATCAAGAAGGGACTGGTGTTCTCCGGCGAGCGCGGCACGGTGGCCTTCACCGTCCCCCACTTCGGCAAGTTCCTCCGCAGCCAGCGCTGACCGCGTCCTTGTGGTGGGTCTGTGAAATGGCGTGGGGTTCGGAGCGGCGTTCCGCGCCCGCCCGGCAAGGCGGAGGAGCGAGGCATACCGGGGTTGTCTGTTGAGCGAGGACAACGCAGCCGGGCGGGATGCGGGGCATCGCGAGGCCGCGCCATTTCACAGACGCACCACTAGAGTGGCGGAGCCCTCCCGGCCCTGCCACGCCCCGATACCGCGGCCGACGTGCACAATGGCCGCATGGTCCACCGTCGGCCGCAGGTGGTCGCCCATCGCGGAGCGAGTGCCACCAATGCCGAGCACACCCTGGGTGCCTACGTCGCGGCGCTCGACCAGGGCGCGGACGCGCTCGAGTGCGACGTCCGTCTGACAGCTGACGGCCACCTCGTCTGCGTGCACGACCGGGACCTGCGCCGTACTGCCCACAGTGACGGCATCGTCTCCACCATGGAGCTCGCCGATCTGGAGGACCTGGACTTCGCCTCCTGGAAACACCCCTGGGCGGACCTGGACGACGAGGCACCCGACAGCGACCCCAAGCTCGACCAGGTCCTCACGATGCGCCGCCTGCTCGAGACCGCGGCCGACTACCCGCGCCGCGTGGAGCTGGCCATCGAGACCAAGCACCCGACCCGCTATGCCGGCCTGGTCGAGCGCCGGCTCGTGCAGCTGCTGGACGAGTTCGGTTGGGTAGACAAGGGATCCCCGGCGCGCATCATGTCATTCTCCTGGGTGGCGCTGCGCCGGATCCGTCGGCTCGCCCCGGATCTCGAGCTGGTGATGCTGATGCGGAACCCCGCCCAGTGGTACCGCTCCCGCCCGTTCGTGGACGTGGACTGGATAGCCGGCCCGGGAATCGAGTTCGTCCGTGAGCATCCCGACCTGATCCGGCGCATCGTGAAGTCGGGGACCCGAGTGCACTGCTGGACCGTCAACGAGCCGGTGGACATCGACCGTTGCGTGGACCTGGGGATCGAGGCCATCATCACCGACACCCCCGGGACAGCGGTGACCTACGTGAGAACTTTCGACGGGTGAGTTTATGGTGCGCCAGCGTGGGCAAAATCGTCACTGACGCAGTGGCCGAAGTCCTGGGTCCGAAGGCGGAGGTGCATCATGCTTGACACCACTCGACAGCGGGTCGAGAACCACCCCATGGCGCTCGACCTTCCCTTCGCCGCCGAAAGTGCCGCCATCGCCCGGCAGCGGCTCGTCGAGTGGATGCGATGCCTCGAAACACGCGAAGAGTGCCGCGACGACGCCCGGCTCGTCGTGAGTGAGCTCGTCGGCAACGCCATACGACACGCACGTCCGCTCGCCGACGGCACCATGCACGTCACTTGGGGAAACGGGCCCACAGGTCTCAACATCGCTGTGACCGACGGTGGCGCCCGGACCAGCCCCCAACGCGTCGATGCCGGCGT